>JAJYZF010000144.1 GCA_021800165.1 Planctomycetota bacterium
TTCGTCAAACCATCGATCGGTGCCTTGATGAACTGCCCACGACTCACCGCAACACCCTCCATACGCTGATGACGCCGCGATTCCAGACCTTCAAAAATGTCCCGTTAATCTCCGCGTAGAGTATATAATCATTTGGTTTCCCGAACGCGATAAAACGCGCCGCTACACCTAAGCTGCCCAAGAGGCTGCATCTGGTATATACTTATCGGCCAAGATGACGAAACTGCACAAGCCGACTGCTCGATCTCTCAAAAAACCGCCGGCGTGGCTTTTTGCCCTGGGGTACGGCTCCATGCCGGCGGAGTTTGAACTCCGCGGCCGACGTTATCGCTTCCACAAGCTCTTCAAACATGATTTTTATGCGGCCACCGGCCTTTATCAACCGGTTTTGTCACCAGCACCACCGGAGGATGCGGGTGCCGTACCGCCGCCGACCGAAACGCCGACCACAGACTGGGCGGTGCTGAAAATTCAACGCAGCTTTCCGCTGTGGGGGCTTCCGATGCGCTGGCTGGGGGCAATGGTGGCCAACCATGAAATCCGCATTTTACGCAAGCTTCAGGGTATTGCGGGCATTCCGGAATTTCTGGGTACGCTGGGCACCAACGGGTACATTCACGCCTTTGTGCCGGGGTGCGATTTATCGCCGGATTGCCATCCCGACGCCGCTTTTTTCCGGGAGCTGCAAGACCTTTTGGCGGCAATTCACGCCCGGCATGTCGCCTATGTGGATGCCAATAAGCGTGAAAATATACTCTATGGCGAGGATCACCGCCCGTGGCTTATTGATTTTCAGATTTCCTTTAACTGCCGCAAAAACCAAAATGACAATTATCTTGCCCGGGCCATTCTCAAGCGGCTGCAAGCCGAAGACCTCTATCACTACTACAAGCATAAAACACGCCTGGCCCCGGAAATCTGTACGCGCGACGATTTTGCCCGCGCCAACCATCAGAGCTGGTATATTCGGGTACATCGCGTCTTCGCCCAGCCTATAATTCATTGCCGTCGGCGCTTTCTGGCACGCTACAAATCGCGGGCCAACACCGATGGCTGAGGTGTGACGAGATTTCCGGCGGAGTTTTCATGACCTCTGGGCGCGTTGTTGTCACAGGCATTGGTGTGGTTTCGCCCAACGGAATCGGGGCCGCCGCATTCACTCAGGCCCTGGCCCAGGGCCTGAGCGGAATTGACTGGATACCCAGGCTTGCCCACGCCCCGATCCAGACCCGATTTGGCGGTGCCCTGAAAACCTTCGAACCGTCCGAGATCATGGATGCCCGCGATTTACGCCGCGTACCGCGAATTGTGCCGATGGCCCTGGCTGCGTCCCGTGAAGCCATGGCCATGGCGGGGGTGCCGATAGGTTCGCAAGGCACCCCGGCTGAAAACACCGGCGTGATTTTGGGCTCCGGCGGCGGTGCGGCGGAATTCATTGAAAACCAATACCGGGCTTTTTTTACCGGCGAGGGCAAAGCTTCCCCTTTTGGCGTTTCCGCGGCCACCGGCGGCGGTGCCTCCAGCGAGATTTCCATTGCCTTGGGCCTGCACGGGCCGTCCCATGTTATCACCAATGGATGCGCTTCGAGCACCGATGCCATCGGATATGCGCTGTGGCATATACAGCGGCAGAACACCCCGATGATGCTGGCCGGCGGAGCGGACGCCCCCATAACTGCCGGCATCATCAGCGGCTTTGAGCTTATGCGTGTTCTGGCCGGACCGGCGGCACCGATACAGCGGGCGAGCCGCCCATTTTCGCGCGACCGCCAAGGCTTTGTTCTGGCGGAAGGGGCCTGGATGTTTTTGTTGGAGGATTACCGCCATGCCCTGGCCCGCGGTGCCACCATGCTAGCTGAGGTCCTGGGCTGGGCCAGCACATGCGATGCCTTTCATCGCGTGCAGCCCGCGCCCGATGCCGCGCAATCCGCGCGGGCCATGCGGCTGGCCCTAAGCGATGCCGGGGTTGCACCGCGGCAAATTCAATACGTGAATCTTCATGGCACCGGCACGGTGCTCAATGACCGGCTGGAAACCATGGCCATTCATCAATGTTTTGGCCAATACGCCAACAACATTCCGATGAGCAGTACCAAATCCATGATTGGTCATCCGCAGGGCGCATGCGGGGCGGCAGGGCTGGCCGCGACCATACTTTCTCTGCGAGCGGGTTTCGTGGCACCCACCATCAACCTCATTGACCCGGCCCCGGAATGTGATTTGGATTACGTTCCCACCCACGCCCGTCCCACCGATGCCACCCTGGCCTTGTGCAACTGCATTGCTTTTGGCTGCAAAAATTCCGCCCTGGTGGTGCGGGTGCTAAAAGGTTGATCCACGTCGGTTGCTGACCGGGCGAAAAAAAACGGCTATCATCGTTACCTGTATGGATCGCCTATCATCACAGCGTCGCTGCACTATCATCCGGGTCGGCATCGTCATCATCGCTATGGCGGCCCAGCCGACGCTTTTCGCCCCGGCGGCCACCACCGCTTTAAGCACCACGATGCGTGCTTTGCTGAAAAAAAAGGTTCGTATCCGTAACGGCTATGCGGTCTTTACCGGAAAGGTGCGGTGGTTGGCCAACAAGACCCTCCAGTCATGTCACGGCACGCTGCGGATGGGAGCGGACGGCGTACAATTTCCGGACCGGGGGCCGCAGCAGCTTTCCCTGCAACGCATTGGCACCACGGCCCGCGTAGATGCGTCCCGGACTCTCGGTGGCACGCTGACCTTGAACGCCAGCCATGGCCTTACCCGTATCGCCTCCGTGGGTTATGCGTGGCTGCATGCTTCGGCCCTGGTCATGCATTGGGATTTGAGCCATGGATGCTTGCATCTGCGCCATTTTCAGTCGCACGCCCTGGGCGGCACCATTGATGGAACCGCCGCGCTTTTAATGTCAACTGCCACCCTGCAGATCACCTGCTCCGGCACCAACATCAACCAGGCGACACTGTTGGCTCATTTTTCACCACAGCGTTTCGATATCATGGGCCCGGCCGACTTCGCCGCCGCTTTGACTATTCACTTTTCCGGAGCCATCACCGGCACGGTCAGCGTCCGCAGCACCAAACCCGGAACGTTGCGGATGTACCGGATTCCAGTGTTGGCAAGTGTGCTGACCACCACCGGGTATTCCCAGCTAGACCCTGTGCTTCGGCGTATGCTGCGAGCCTACCCGTACCAGAGAGAGAAAATCACCATTGCCGCCACCGCCCGCCGGACCATGGTTCAACTCAGTTTTGATCGCAACAAATCCGTAGCGGCCAAAAGCCAAACGGTGGTCATCACCCTGCACGGGCAAAAGGTGAAGGTGCGTCCGGAAATTCCGCACATCCATAAAACTTTTATTGCACCGCCTATACGCCAGTTGTGGCACGTGATGTTAACGCTTTTTACGCCAGAGAAGCCGGACCATGATTAGTTGACGCAGCAGGCGAAAAAAGCCGGCCCACCACCAACACCGGCTACCGGCTTTCAGTGCGGCGCGGTGGCCTCAAACGGCGTACCGCACGGGCCGCCGTCGGTTGACGCTTTCACACTGGCCACGCGTTGCCCCCTGGAATCCAGGGCATCGTACCAGCCGGCAATTTCCACGCTGCCGGCCGGCATGTAATGGAAGATCAGAGACCGGCGAAAGCGGGATGAACTGACATTGGGCGTGGAGCCATGAATCAATTGGCCGTTAAAAAACAGCACGTCGCCGGCCTGCATCACGGGCATCACCGGCTGCATACTTTCCGGCGGACGTACGAAATGCGTGGTGAACGAATGGGCCGCATCCGCCTGCTCCGGGCAAATTGTCGGCAAATGGTGACTGCCGGGAACTACCTCCATGGCACCGTTTTCGCGATCGCAATCGTCAATGGCTATCCACGCGGCCAGGCAGGTGCCGGGTTTCACTTTCAGATAAAAATTATCCTGATGCAACGCCTGGCCGCGTGAGCCGGGGGGCTTGAAGTAGAACATGCTCTGTGCTGCCCACACATCCAATCCTGCAAAATCCCGCAGCAAAGCCAGAATCCGACCATCCAGAAGGTAACGCAAAGCCAGCGGCCCCACCGGAAATTCCGGATGGCGATGCGGATTCATCATCCGCGGATAAAATGCCAGCGGATCCCCGGGCTTGGCACCGGCGAGAATATCGGAAATGCCCGGAATCGGGCCGTTGGCGGCCAAGGACATAAAGGTATCCCGGATCTCTTTGACCTCGGCGGGAGAGATCAGCCCGCGGGAGAGAAAATAGCCCTGCTCCTGAAAACAGCTAGCCGGGGAGACGGATTGCACCACAGATACCATATAGTTTTCTCCTGTACGTTTGGCCGGGAGGGATCGTGGCAGAACCGACAACACCCAGCATCTTTAATAATGTTAGCAGCGGACCTGGCGGCAAACAAGAAAAAAAGTTCCTAATATAATATAATATTCTGCTATGAACGAGAACGTATTGCACAATCCCACGGCCCTGGTCGGCAATATCTTTACCGGTCATTTTCAGGAAACGGCGGGCTATCGGTGCTATCGACCGGGCGGGACGGCCGACTGGCTGCTGATATACACGGTTGGTGGCGGCGGGCTGCTGCGTTATACACAGCGCGAGCTGCGTGTTGGCCCCGGCGATGCGATTTTATATTCGCCGCGGGCGTACCACCATTATCAGACCGACCCGGCCATGGGGCGGTGGAACCTTCTTTGGGCGCATTTTCAGCCGTATGCACACTGGATGGACTTACTGCATTGGCCGCGGATGTGGCCGGGCATGATGCGGCTTTCCGTGGCCGACCCGGCGCGGCGAAGGCATTATGCCGATAGGCTCCAGCGGATGCATGCCCTGGCGATTGGGGGCCATCGCAAGAGTCAGGCGTTGGCCATGAACGCTTTGGAGGAAATACTCTTGCAGTGGGACGAACTGCATCCGGATGCGCAAAACAACCGCATGGATGAACGCATTGGAGCGGCCATGGACATGATTTTTGCCGAGATTTCGCGGCCAACACCCATTGCCACGCTGGCCCGGGCCGCCCGGCTGTCGGAATCACGATTCGCTCATTTGTTTAAGATGCAGATCGGTCTCTCGCCGCGTGAATTTATCGAACAACATCGCATGGGGCACGCCCGCCAGATGCTGATGATGAGCCAACATTCCGTCAAACAGGTGGCGGCGGCGGTGGGGTTTGCCAGTCCCTTTTATTTTAGTTTGCGTTTTAAGCGGCAGACCGGTGTTAGCCCGCAGGCTTTTCGTCGTCGCAGCCAACCGTTGCCCAAGGCCGTGCGCCGTAGCCGACGGTGAGGATGCGCCAAACGCACTTGCAGGAGACGCTGGGGGATGCGCGAAGGACGGACGGGGGACGCTGCGCGAGAAAGAAGAAAGGGGCGCAGTAGAGCTCAAGGAAGACGGAGGGCGGGGAGCGGTCAGGTTTTAGCGGTCAGCTATCAGCTATCAGCTATCAGCGGTCAGCGGTCAGCGGGGCGCGACGAGGGGTTAAACACGAAGTGACGAAGGCGCGAAGAACGGAGAAGGATGGCTTTTTTTTTACCACAATGGACACAGAGGTTCACGGAGCGCGGACAGGGGGATCCATCCCGATGGACTTCGGGATAAACGCCTTACACAGATTAAATGACGACGGGTTAAATATCGGACACGAAAGGACACGTGGCGCTGCGTTGGATTTTTGGGGTAAGATTCTCAAGATCCACAAGATCAACAAGTTTTTTTTTGGCGAGGAGTTAGGAGGAAGGGGTCAGGAGTTCCCGATTGGTGACTCCTGTCACATCGGGATTTCGGCGTCCATGCCTCAACGGCGATGGCGATTTTTTACCGCAGGGGACGCAGAGGTACGCAGAGCGGGAGTGCGGGGACGGGCAAAATGGCCAAGGTATTTGTTGTTGGCCGTCTTGGACAGGTTGAAAAATGGGCGGTTTTGTTGGGGTTTTGTGGTAAGATGGCCAAGATGGCCAAAGTGGCCAAACATTTTTAATTTTCCGGGTTAGAGGTCGGTTTTGTGCTTGTTGCAGGCGCAGCATGGGCATGAGTCGAATTCCTTATTTTGGTATGGTGCACGCCTGTGGCTTCGACGCGGCCACGCGACGACGGGCGTATTTACTTGTCAGTGATCGCGGGCGGTTTGGGGCCTGCGGTCGGGCGGAACGAGGCTCGGCTGCGCTGGGCAGTTTCGCCTTCCATCGGGAGTTCCGTTGGTTGAATGGTAGGTTGGGTATGAGGGGGGATAAAGGCGGCTGTGGCCGCAGGAGTTAGGAGTTGGGAATAACGGCGGCTGTGGCCGCAGGAGCTAGAAACTGGGAGCTAGCACTACAGCGCGATATTAGCTTAAGAAAATTTCATCTGCGTGCCGAAGAAGACATGTAAGGACGTGTTTTCAAGGAATCCGGTGGTATGGATGCCAATGCTATTAAGTCGTTAGAGCCTCG
>JAJYZF010000145.1 GCA_021800165.1 Planctomycetota bacterium
CGTCGCCAATCCAGTCCACGTCGAACAACATTTTGGCGTTCCGAAGTGCCGCTGCAGGACGCCCCATCAGTCTCAGGGCCTCGACCCGATCCCTCAGAAAGTAGATCACGATGTTGGTCTCCACCGGGGTCGCCAGCATCCCCAGCTTCGTGGTTTTCACTATGCCTGCGTAGATATGGTGGCCCATCATTTCCTTAAGCCAAGTGTAGCGCATCTGCTGCACCGCTCCCCAGCAACCGCCTCCACGCGGCAGCGCCTCAATCTGCCGCACCGCCCATTGGGTCTGAGCGGCATTGCCGCTGTTGAGCGCCACCTGTATTTGCCAGTAAATCGGCGGAACGGCGGCCCCGGCGCTCGAAGGCCGAGCGGCAAAGAGCATCAATGCCGCGACGGCCGCCAAACCCATACGACGCAAGGGAAATCCGCGCTGACGAGGCGGGGCGCTGCTCACGGTTCTGCCGACCGCACTGGCCAGACGACTTCGGCCAGCGGCCGGGCCCCGGCTATGCCCGCCACCAATCGCCAAATTAATATCCCGCTTCATATTTTCCATCTGCATCGGATGCCTCCGTGGATGTTGCGGCAACAGCGGGCCGCAGCCGTCCTACCATGGCCGGGCGACGCCGCAGCCCACCCCGCAAGAATCAGTACCCACGGACGCCGCTACCTCCAAGGACGCTAGCGCCGGTCGGCCGCCAGATCAGCCTTCCCCTTCCCTTGGGGCGGTCAGTAGCCATGAATCCCGCTGCCCTTCAGGATGCTCCTGCCAGTCGGGTAGAGATTTGCGTGGTACGCAGGGTCTGTCAACTCTTTCCATTTGATTTCCGCGCGAGCGCCCACCTTGGCCCTAAAACGCTGGATGGCAAAAAACAGGGATTCAGGCATATTGTGGTATACAAAAGGGCTCCCAAGCTTATCGACGAGGAAATGCTGGATCAGAAAAAATTTGAGAGTTGAGCTCTGCGACCATAATTGAAGCTGGAGGAACATCGGAAAGGTCGAACGAGCATGCTGTTTTGAGGTTTTATTTTCGGCTTCGATCAGCGGCCCACCAAATGCTGCGAAGGCATGCCCATTTCCAGCCGCCCAGCGACGGCTGGAAAGGCGTGCGTACATATCGGTCGCCGTGAGGACCGGCTCCCGCGGATACAGGGCAAATGAGTAATAATCCGGCCAGCTATGCTGCAGCAACTTGAGTTTCCGGGCCACCATATCCGCAAGCCTTAGTCGAAGCCGTTTCGGGGTATCTTTGTAGGTACGTAGGATCACCGTTCTCTCAACGCGCTTAAGCCTTCGAAAAAACGTTGCCGCCGCCACGCGGTCAGCTGCGCTCACGTCGGGTCGGCGCACATAATTCGTGAAGGCCCAGCCGAAGACCTGCCCCAAGAGCCGGTAGCCCTCGTCGCCGCCGCCCATGAACTGCGGTGCCTGCTTGGAGAGGTATTGCCTCGTCTGCTGATACACGACGAGCCGCTTGGCCGCCGACATCGGTCCGTATTTCCGTAATACCGCTGCGGCAGAATCCCGAAGGATGTGGCGCGCCACGGGCGTCAGGCGGGGAATCGACTCGATCGCCCGCGCTACCTCTCTCAGCCCTGCGAGACGGTTCGGCGCGATCGCTGGCTTCGCCAGGATAGTGGCCACCGAGGTCAGCGCAACGGTGGCAACCGCCGCCCCGACCACCCGCCGTAACGGAAGTGCAGCAAGCCATCGGCTGATGGGGCAGCTCTTCGTAGTGAGGCCCGCCCTCCGCCAAAGTAGTTTGCGCCTCGCAATTGAGGCCGCCTTGCGGCCAACGCCCATGTGCAAGGTCGCCAGCAAGGCGGACGCGAGCCAACACCGGAGGGCAGGGCAAATTTGCGTGATTCTTGTCGACATTACCGCACCGACCTCATTTACTCCCCATTGCCGAGCACGGCTTCGGCGATAAGCTCGTTTTCCTTGGTAAGGCGGCGCCACTGGCCGCTCATACTGTTCGCCACTGCGTAGCGGTGGTACGGGCCCGGATGCCGCTTGATCGCGGCGATTAACGCCTCCAGCCTTTCCGCTGTGGCGCCGGCCCAGCGGCGCAGCCGAGACCCTGCCTTGGGATCATTATGGAGGCTGTCCGCCGCCGCAACCGCCAATCCGTACCGGTACTGATCAACGTGTTGCGCGACAAGCCTGGCGATTTGGCGAGGTTGAAGCGCCGAATACGCCGGCTCCAGGAATCGCCTCGTCATCGTTTTGACGCGCATCCCGGGCCCGTAGCTACAGGCATGATTGGTCAATATCTCCACATCAAAAACAAAAAAACGCGCGGGGACGCGCTCTTGCTGGAGCAGTTTCCTGTACGAGGTGAGAGCACGCCGCATGGCCTTCCACCGCTCCCGATCAAGATTTTGGGAGACATTCCGCGTGAAGCGCACACGCAGCCGCCACCCGGGAGTCACGCGTGGGGGCGAAAACTGGGATTTGGCGTGCCCAACGGTCCCATTGATCCGAGAATGAGTCGCAGGCGAACCATCGCCGATTTTCGGCGCATCCCTGAGGTGCCAAGGCGTAGGGGGGAGAACGCCGGTGAAGTACCTCAGAGCCGAAAACCGGGCGACGAAGCGCCGGGCAGAATGGCGCCAGACCACGATAGTCGACGGATACCCGGCGAGCGGCGTACCCACCTTCGTGCCAAATCGAACTACAACTTTGCGCCCCGATTTTAAATACCGAAGCAAAAGGCGCGGCCAGTAATTTGCTCGCTGAACGATCCCGTGGCTGGTATAACGAATTTCGACAGGACCTGCGCCGACGAGCTCGTTCAACTGGACCTCAGGTTGGATGATATGAATGCTGCGCAACCTATCCCCATCGAACCGAAATATCTCACGTCTCCCCTCCCCCCCGGACCAGTTTACCGGGCCGTCCAGCTGAACCGCCGCCCGGGCATCTGACCGCCCTCGTGGCACCATCTTTGGTCTCAACTCGACGACCGGCCACAGTGCCAGGCTGGCGTCAATCGTGTAGACACCGAGTCCGAGGTCAAGGCTAGGGCCGCCAGAGCGGTATCGGGCCGTATATGGAGGAGAAAAACCATCGCCGTAATGGGATAATTGGACGGAGCGTTCGGTGTTCCAACGCACACCGTCGTTGTTTGCGTTCACGGCGTACGCAATTGATTCTCTCGAAAGGATGGGCTCATACCAACAAACCCTGGCCACGCCACCGCTGCGGTTCATAACGCCACGCCAGCAAAGTAAAACCGGATACTCCGTTCCAATGGCAAAAAGATTGGCCTCGACCAATTTGAACCTTACGCACCGACCCTGCCCGAGCCGCAAGGCTGACAATGCGGTGCCAATTCTTCGCGCGCCGGCCATGCTCCCTGCCAGGATGGGCCGTTGCAACCCCGTGTAGGGATAGCCAAGCGCCCTGCCGACCAGAAGCGGGGTGCGCGATCCGAGTTCACGCAGAAGGAACATCGGCAAAAAGCAGTTGTCGGTCGCCTCCTTCCATGGCAAGCTGCGCGCCCAGCGGTAGCGCACCACCGGCCCCTGCCGGTCGAGCAGCTTCTCGGCCGCCGCGAGGGAACTTGGTATATCCCCCGGGGGCGTGGACGCCGCCAAGGCATCAGTTTGCGGGCGAGACAAAGAGGCGCACAAGGCCAGAACCGCGACGCCCGTTCGAAACGTAATCATTTTTCAACGCTCCACATCCGGACGGCCCTTAGCCGGTTGCCGTTTCGGTGAATTTAACGTAGGAGGTTCCCTTCACCGTCACGTAGCCCGGCGACTGCCCCGAGCCCGACGCGGTCACCCCGACGGTGCCGGAGGCACTGACTGTGATGTTGGGCTGAGCCGTGTCCTTGGAGTCCGGCATGGGTGCCACGCTAAAACTGGCACCGCCTGTCGCGTTACCTACGCCGTTGGCCGTGCTGTTCTGGTCCACCGAACCGGTGACATTAATATGACTCGTTCCAAGAATAAGGCCGATGGGATTCCCGAAGCTCCCATTGGCCGAGAACTGATTGCCAACGTTGGAATAACCCGCCTTCACCGTGGTGGTCTGATTTTCAACCGCAGCGCCGCCCGTGGGGGCGGGGTTTACGCCCTCGCAACTGCCCGGCAAGGTATCGGTTACGCTTCCATTGGATGCCACGTAGGCCCCCGCAACAACTCGAAGGGATTCACCGGCGCTCCCGCCAGCTGTCGCCGTCGCGACATGCGCCGACGGGTTACCGTTCCCAACCCATTCGCGGGTGTACGCGACATCGTAACTTTCCCCCATACTGCCTCCAATCGGCCAAATGCTATTCGACAAAACTGGGCCCGGGGGATTCACGTTCCCCAAGCCGCCAACGTAGGCCGCCACACCGGTGATCGGTTGGTCGGGGGCCGAGGTAGACTCATAATATCCCGAATATCCGGAAGACGATGCAGACCCGTCGACGTAGTCGTAGTAAAAGGGTAGAAACATGTACTGCGATGTGGTATCTGGATCAAGGCTGGAGCCTGACGCGGGTGAATGCTGGTTGGTTGTCAACACCCAAGTCCAGTTCCCTCCGAGGTTCGGCTCCACATTTGCCAACGGCTGGGCACCATAGCTCGATGGCTGGGACGGCTGGGGCGGCGTATTGACCGCCGCCGTGGCGGATGCGCACCCGACCGCGGCGACCTGAGAAAGTGTGGCAAAGCTCTTACGCATGGGACATCTCCTAAATAAACCACGCTATCTTCAGTTGGCGACAAACGCTTGCCGCCCAGTGTATCGGTCGACCTTTAAACCGTCCTCGTCGGGCTTAGCAACGCGGTTTCCGCCCCATTTAAGGGCGAGTTCTATACTGCGGGCGGGCTTCATACCCAAGGCCACTTCCATTGCTTCCGCTCGCTCAAACAAGCATGTGCCCCAGAGGCACGCGCTCAACGCCTCGCGGCACTGTCGCTCAGCGCGGGGATCACCCCTCAACGTCGACAGGGCCACCGCATATTCCCGTGCTATCAGGGCAAACGCCGGCATGTTCCGGGCAAAGCACCCGATCGAGCGCCGTCGCGCCGCGGCAAGGCGATGGAGTACCGCGTCGGCACCGACCAGGCTCGGCCGAAGCGCCGCGGGATGGTGGGCCCGTACCGAGGGGATCGCAAGGCCCGGGTTGTACGCGAGTGACGCGAGGGATGGAGCGTGGGCGGAAAAATACGGGCCCGCATACTGGTGGATCGAATCCAAGGCGAGCGCCGCGAAGTTTGCGTTGAGCGAGTGATTACGTGAGATGCGGACGGTGATGTCAATCGGCCCCCGCACCAAGAATCGCTTCCACACTCCGCCATCGAAATTGCACACCCTCTCGTTCGCCAAATTGGGCTCCGAGTGGAAACTAAGATCGTTTTCAACCGAGTCGGCACGCGGATGACGCCTGATAGAAATCGCGAAATCGCGGCAGGCGTTCGATCCCGAATGGGCATTGTCGTCCCACTCATAAAGCGAGAGGATGAATCTGCCGTGGGGTATGGTCAAGGTGACGTAGAGTCCTGGCCCTTGGAGCCAAACCGGGTATGCCTGACCATCATCAACCGTCGTCGCGTCGCGCCGATCGAGGCGGGCCGGAACGTGGAAGAGGATTTCCCGGCTCTCCATATACGGTTTGGGAAGTTCCAAGGCTCGCGGATTAGCTGTTTGCACTGTCTGGACCCAGTACCGGGGCCCATCGCCCGGGCGCGGGTACGCGAGCTCTGGGCAATACAGCACCGACGCCTCGCCCGTCCCCCAAACGAAATCGTTTGGGGAACAAAGCGCTGCCAGATCGATCCAATACTTGCCATATCTGCCCAGCCAGTTGCCTTCCGTTCGCCAATCATCCGGCAGCGGAACGATCCGTGGCTGCTTCCTGCCTTTCGATTCTATTAATTCCTGTCGAATGGCATTGGCCATTGCGGTAAGTTCATGGGCGCTCGGTGGCCTTGCGCCGTGCGGCTCGGGCGCGGCGGCAAGTTGGGTTTTCGGTTTCGCTATGTCTCGCCACGCATCTTTACTCTGCCCCGGCAGGGTGATGATCTCAACGCCTTTGCCATAGCATCCCACCGCCATCGCGCCGCCTTTGAGCGGCTGCAAGCATTGAATGTAATTACCCACCTGCGCGTCGCGGCTGCTCAGGCTCCGGGTTACAAACCATGGAATGAGAATACGTTCGATGTAGTTGGCAACCCCCGGCTCATGGATTTCCGAACGGTTGACGATTTTTCCTTGGGCATTGTACTGCCAGACATCCAGGCCTGACCGCCAATGACCCAGCCACAGATAGCCCGCTTTGCCGCCTGCAGCTGTATCCGGCTCCCATGCTACGGCTGTCGTGTGATCTTCCGTTGGCAGCTTTTCCAGCACCTGCCCCGGCGGCGCCTGCCAATGCACCGGTGGGTGCCAAAGGCCG
>JAJYZF010000053.1 GCA_021800165.1 Planctomycetota bacterium
GAAGCATCCTGCGGAAACGGCGTGACCGCCGGGGCCGGGGACGCGGCAGCGATCATCAGCGCTGGCCCAACACCTACTTTGTGCGGATGGGGCTGTTCTCACTGGAACAAGCCCACATCAAAGCGTGACAATCCATGAAGATGGTCCAATGACTGGAAAGCCGGATGCGGGAAATCCGCCCGTCCGGTTTGGCGGGAGGGGAGGACGCCGGTTCGGCGTCCTTTCCTACCCCGATCTGGCCTTGCGAATTGGAGAACTATGCCTGTGCCAGCTTATTGAACTGCTGGGTCTGGCACCATCCACGGTTTCCCGGCATTTGCATTTGCTGTATCAGGCCAAATTGGTGGAGCGGCGTAAGCAGGGGCGGTGGATGTATTTCACCCTGGCGGACAAAACCGGCTCGCCGGGCGTGCGGCAGGCCATTGCCTGGGCCGCCACGGCGCTGGCCGCGGATCCGTTGATCAGGCAAGACGCCCGCCGGGTTAAAACTCTTTGCCGGCAAGACCTTGTGGAGTTGTGCGCATGTTATCGCCCAAATTGAAAATTTTGTTTTTATGCACGGGTAATTCCTGCCGCAGCCAGATGGCCGAAGGCTGGGCCAAGGCCCTGAGAGGGGATGTTCTGGAGCCGTATTCGGCGGGCATTGAAGTGCATGGGTTGAATCCTGAGGCCGTCAAGGTAATGGCCGAAGCGGGAGTGGACATCCGTGGTCATCGCTCCAAGAATGTCCGTGAATTGATGGATGTTCCGTTTGACGTGGTGATTACCGTATGCGGCCACGCCCACGAAACCTGCCCGGCGTGGCTGGGTAAAAAGACCGCGCTGTTGCACGTGGGCTTTGAGGACCCGCCCAAACTGGCCAAAACCGCCGCGACTCGGGAAGAAGCCTTGGGCCATTACCGGCGGGTGCGCGATGAGATTCGGACATTTGTGCAGACTCTGCCGGAAGCCCTTGGTAAAAATGTCGTACCGCCGTCAGCCGGGGTTAGTGAAAGGAGCCAAAGATGAAAGTTGTACTGGAAGTATTTGATCCTGCGATGTGTTGTTCCACCGGCGTATGCGGGCCGAGTGTGGATACCAAGCTGGTGCATCTGGCCGCGGATTTGGACTATCTGAAAAAACAGGGTGTGGATGTGCGCAGGCACAATCTGGCCCATGAGCCGGGCGAATTTGTCTCTCATGCGGTCATTCAAGATTTGTTGGCCCGCAAGGGTACCGCCGCTCTACCGGCGATATTGGTGGACGGCAAACTGGTGAGTGCCGGGCGCTATCCGGACCGTGGCGAACTGGCTTTGGCGGCGGGCGTAGCGGCGGATGCGTCGGCACCCGGCCCGGCGACCACATCCGCACCGTCGGGGGGCGGCTGCGGTTGCGGCGGAAAAGCGACGCCGGTGGCCATTGGTGTGGCCTCGGTCAAACGGAGTGGATGTTGTGGCGGCGCATAGAAAGAGCCGCCACAGTTAGTTTTTTTGGTAAAGGAGTTTTCCATGTCAGTTGTAACACGACCAAGTTTAGAACAAATTTTTGCCGGTATGCGCAAAGCCATGGGCGGGGTACCGTCCGCGGTGGAAAAGCTTTCGCGGGTGGATCCGGAGATGGTTTATGAACACCTGCGGTCGCGCGCTTATGCCATGCCGGATCAATCCCCGGCCCTGGATGACCAAACCCGCACGCTCATTTATCTGGCCGCGGCCCTGGCGGGTTCCAGCTCCGCGTGTGTGCGGGCGATGGCCGACAAGGCCAAAACGCAGGGCATTGCGCGGGAAAAGGTGTTGGAAACCGTGCGGATCGTGCGGTTTGCCATGGCCACCAAGATGATCGGCGATGCGGAACCGGTGTTTGCGGCCTTGGAAAAGACCGCTAAGTAGCCCTCGGCTCGCCTGGGCAGAGGCGGCGGCGAAGATATTTTTGAAAGGGGCTTTTATGAAAAGCTCACGAACCAAAATCGATTGGATTACGCAGGCCACGCGGTACATGTTTTTTACGGGCAAGGGCGGGGTGGGCAAAACGTCGCTGGCGTGTGCCACCGCCGTAGCCCTGGCGGACGCCGGCAAGCGGGTGTTATTGGTCAGTACCGACCCGGCATCGAATATCCAGCACGTATTTGAGACCGCGATTGGCGAAGAACATCCCACGGCGATTCCGGGGGTGCCGCGGCTGCAGGCCTTGAATATTCGACCGGCGGCGGCAGCAGCGGCCTACCGGGAGCGCGCTATCGGACCGATGCGTGGGATACTGCCGGAAGAAGCGATCAAAAGCATGACGGAAGAGCTTTCGGGTTCGTGCACCACGGAAATTGCGGCTTTCGATCAATTTACCACGCTGCTGACGGACCCGGCGACGGCCGCCGCGTTCGACCATATCATTTTTGACACCGCGCCGACCGGACACACGCTGCGGCTGTTAAGCCTGCCGGCGGCGTGGACGGATTTTTTCGACAGCAACAAGCATGGAGCGTCGTGTATGGGGCCGGTGTCGGCGTTGCAGGCCCAGCGGGAACAATATGCCCAGGCGGTGGCGCGGCTGCACGACCCCGCCCACACCACGCTGGTGATGGTAAGCCGCCCCGAACCACTGGCCCTGGCGGAAGCGGATCGCACCAGTGAGGATTTGCGTGGACTGGGGCTGACCAATCAGCGCCTTATCGTCAACGGAGTATTTCGGGCTACGGATCGATGCGACACGTTGGCTTTGGCCATGGAAGAGCGTGGGCAAAAAGCCCTGGCGGAAATGCCCGCGGGTTTGCGAACATTGCCGCGTGATGAGATGCCGCTACGGGCGTTTAACCTGATCGGTGCGACGTCGCTGCGGAAGATACTTGCACGAAACATGCGGGAAAGCCCGGCCAGAGCGCCGGCGCTGCCGGCAGCGCCCTGTGCACCTCTGGCGGAGCTGGTGTCGCAAATTGAGGCGGCGGGGCACGGAGCCGTGCTGGTGTTAGGTAAGGGCGGGGTGGGCAAAACCACCATTGCCGCCGCCATTGCCCTGGCTTTGGCCGAGCGGGGGCGTGATGTTCATTTAACCACCACTGATCCCGCCGCCCATATCCGTGAGACCCTGCGTGGTTCCGGCGGCCATTTGTCGATCAGCCGCATTGATCCGGAAAAGGAAACTCGGCATTATCGGCAGCAGGTGATGGCTTTGCGCGGCCAAGATCTGGATGAACAGGGCAAGGCTTTGCTGGAGGAAGATTTGCGCTCTCCATGCACCGAAGAGGTGGCGGTGTTTCATGCCTTTTCGCAGCGACTCGATGAGGCGGCGGGCAAGTTTGTGATTATTGATACCGCGCCCACCGGCCATTCGCTGCTGCTGCTGGATGCGACGGGTTCGTACCATCGGGAGGTGATGCGCAATATGACCGGCAAGGCCCAAATGCAGGCAAATACGGCCCTGATGAAATTGCAGGACCAGGCGTACACGCGGACGATTTTGGTAACGCTGCCGGAAACGACGCCTATTTTGGAAGCCGCCGAATTACAGGCGGATTTGCGGCGGGCCGGCATAAAGCCGTTTGCCTGGGTGGTAAATGGGAGTTTGCTCGCGGCGCAGCCGAAGGATTATTTGCTGGCGGCGCGGGCGGCGGCGGAGGCGGACAAGATTGCGCAGGTAGCCCACACGTACGCGGCGCGGGTGGCGTTGGTGCCGTGGCTGGCCCGCGAGCCGGTGGGGCCGGGGGGCCTGCGCCAATTGGTCGGCGTGGCCGAACTTTCCGGGGCGTTACCGTCGCTTTAGGCCGATGATAAAAAAGGAGCACGCCGATGTCGCGGGTGTCCAAAAAGCTTTCCGTTCTGGACCGGTTCCTGACGTTGTGGATATTCGCGGCCATGGCGGTGGGCATTGGCATAGGGTATTTATGGACGGGCTTGCCGCGGGTGATGGAGCATTTTGAGTTTGGCACCACGAATATGCTTCTGGCGGTGGGGCTGATTCTGATGATGTATCCGCCGCTGGCCAAAGTCCGCTATGAAGAACTGGGTAAGGTATTTGGCAATGTCCGGGTGCTGGGGCTTTCGTTGCTGCAAAATTGGGTGATCGGCCCGCTGCTGATGTTCGCCCTGGCGGGCCTGTTTTTACATGGCCATCCGATGTTTATGATCGGGCTGATTTTGATTGGTCTGGCCCGCTGCATCGCCATGGTGATTGTGTGGAACGAGCTGGCGCGCGGTGATACCGATTATGCCGCGGGTTTGGTGGCGTTTAACAGTGTTTTTCAGGTGGTTTTTTACAGCTTGTATGCGTGGCTCTTTATCAAGGTGCTCCCGCCGCTGGTGGGGTTGCACTTTCCGGCGGTGAACCTGGCGGAAATTTCCATGGTAAGCATCGCCCGGAGCGTGTTTATTTATCTGGGTATTCCATTTTTAGCGGGTCTGTTGACGCGCATGGTGCTGATACGTGCTCGCGGCAAGCGCTGGTATGAACAGCGGTTTATCCCGCGTATCAGCCCCATAACCCTGGTGGCGCTGCTGTTTACGATTGTGGTGATGTTTGCGTATCAGGGGCGGCAAATTGTGGCTGAACCCGGATCGGTGCTGCTGATTGCGATTCCGCTGCTGATTTATTTTGTGGTGATGTTCTTGATCAGTTTCTGGATGGGTCGGCGCATTGGGGCCAATTACGCCCAAACCGCCACCATTTCCTTCACCGCCGCGAGCAATAATTTTGAGTTGGCCATCGCCGTGGCGGTGGCGCTTTTTGGTGTGGCCAGTCCGGTGGCATTTACAGCGGTCATCGGTCCGCTGGTGGAAGTGCCGGTGATGATTGGTCTGGTGAATGTAGCGCTCTATTTCCAGCGGCGCTATTTCGGTGCGGCCGTGGTTGCCGGGCCGACGCCTCCCGGTGGCGAAGCGTGTGCTACGCCATGCGCCGCGGGTGGGGGCGGGAACCTTGCGTTAGAGCGCCGAGCGGTTGATAAGGAGTCGGAACATGTCTGAATCTATCGTGGAAACCGTCAAATCCCGTTATGGGGCGGTTGCCGAATCGGAACTTTCCAGCCGGGATGCCGGGGTTCGGGCCGTGGCCCAAGCGTTTGGCTATACGGCAGCGGAACTGCTGGCCATTCCGGCCGAGGCCAATATGGGTCTTTCCTGCGGAAACCCAACGGCGATGGCCTCGCTTAGGCCGGGTGAAGTGGTGGTGGATTTGGGCTGTGGCGGCGGGTTGGACGTATTTTTGGCGGCGGGAAAAGTGGGGCCGCAGGGCCGGGCTATCGGCATTGATATGACCCCGGCCATGATTGAGCGGGCACGAAAAAACGCTACCCGCGGTCCGGAAGGTCGGCCCTACACCAATGTGGAATTCATTCTGGCGGCCATGGATCGCACCACTTTGCCCAGTGGCAGTGTGGATTGCGTTATTTCCAATTGCGTGATTAACCTGGCCGTGGATAAGGCGGCGGTGTTTGGGGAGATAGCGCGGATACTCAAGCCCGGCGGGCGACTGGCGATCAGCGATATTGCCCTCAAAAAAGCCTTGCCGGCGGAATTGGCCCACAACATTGCGGCTTATGTGGGGTGCATTGCGGGAGCCATTCTGGTGGCGGATTATCAGCGGCAACTTAGCGATGCCGGATTTGAACAGGTGGCGGTGATGGATAGTGGAGCAGATTTGAATAGCTACGCCCAAGCGGATGGCCAGGGTTGCTGCGCACCGCCGGGCCATGATTCCAACGGGCCAGAGAGCACCGCGTTAAAACCCCAAGCTGATGCGCGCCTGCGGGTGATGAACGTGCGGTGCTGCGATCAACAGGCCGCGCCTCCGGCCGTCGGGGTGGAAAAGCCGCTGCATGCCGTGCTGCGCGATTTACTGGCCCGCTACAATATCAACGATTACGCGGCGAGCGTGAAAGTGTTAGCGATCAAGCCGAGTTAGGCTTTGGCCGGCGTGGCTATAAATGGGCTGAAATTTGGACTTGTGGATGATGGGCCTTTGGGGCGGCTTGCATGGCGCAGATGGCGGCACAGGCAAGTTGATGGAGGGGTGCTATAATTCCATCGGTGGTCGGCGGCACCCGGAAAGTCCGTCGGATTTCCGTCCATGGAGGCCGTATTGTCATGACAGCGACGATTACCCATCCCCGTTCCGCCGGCGAAACCTTGGATATTTATTTTCTGGAAATGCGGGCCCGATTGCTTGAAATTGGGGCCACGCTGGATCGTATAGATCGCTCGGCGCGGCCTATGGAAGTGGCCGCGGATCCGCGACTGGCGTTTGTGCGGGAGGCTTTGGCGGTGCTGCAGGGCACCGGCCCGGAGCGGGCCAGGCGCATTGCCGAACTTTATTCTCTGTAAGTGGAAGCGGCCGGGGCAGGATGTCGGTGGGGCCTGCGGCGATAACACGAGGAGCATTGGGATGTTCTTGATAGATCCGCATATTCACATGGTGTCGCGCACGACGGCGGATTATGAGTTGTTGGCCCTGTCGGGGGTGGTGGCAGTAAGCGAACCCGCATTTTGGGCGGGTTTTGACCGTTCGCCGGCGGGCTTTGTGGACTATTTTCGCCAGCTTACGGAATTTGAACCGCAGCGAGCGGCGCAATTTGGGATTGATCATTATTGCTGGATCTGCTTAAACCCCAAAGAAGCGGAGGATTCGGGCAAGGCGCGGGAAGTTTTGGCGGAAATTCCGCGCTTTCTCGATCAGCCCAATGTGCTGGGCATCGGGGAGATCGGTTTGAATAAAAATACCGCCAATGAGGCCAAGGTGTTTCAGCAGCATGTGCAATTGGCCATCGATGCGGCGCGGCGGCAGGCCGCGGGTGCTTCCCCGGCCATGCGTCATGCCCTGATTTTGATTCATACGCCGCACTTGCAGGACAAGCTCAAGGGTACGCGGATGATTTTGGAGATGCTCAAAGATTTCGGTACCGCGATTGATCCTGGCCGGGTGCTTATCGATCATGTGGAGGAACACACCATCGGCTTGGTGAAGGACGCGGGCTATTGGGCGGGCATGACGATTTACCCGATCAGCAAAGCCACGCCGCAGCGCGCCGTGGATATGATGGAAATGTATGGTCCGGAGCGTCTATGCGTCAACGCGGCTGCGGATTGGGGCGTGAGCGATCCGCTCAACACCCATCGGACAATGCACGAGGCCCGTCGTCGCGGCCACCCGTTGCCGGTACTGCTGGACGTGTTTTATAACAATCCGGCGAGATTTTTCGGGCAAAATCCGCGTTTCAAACCCAGGCCCATGCGGCTGGCGGCATTGTAGCCGGGCGGCCGGAGCGGGCCATCGTCAAGGCGCGTGCGCCGGTTTGGCGGCCGGCAGCCGCTGCGAAGGCGGGCGGGCCGGGCGGGTGGTTGAAGATACGTGCGGCTCCAACCAGGGCGGAAGACGCAGGGGTATATGGGCCAGAGCCGGGTTAAGACGGATGGCTCTTTGGTACATGGCCTGGGCCTTGTGGTTCTCACCGGCTAGGAGGTAAAGGGCGGCTAGTTCCTCGATGGCCCCCAGATTGTGCGGATCCAGCAGCACCACGCGCTGATAGGCCTTTCTGGCCAGAAGGTATTGATGCAGTCGTTGGCAACACCAGGCGTATTCTGACCAGGCAAAGACCTGTTTGGGAATGCGGTCTATAACCCGTTCCCAATACCATTTGGCCCGGCGATACTGGTGCAAATCCTGATGCAGTTGGGCCAGCCCCATGTGTACGTAGGTGTTGTCCGGCAAGGCGCGATCGGCTTTTTTCAGGTAAAGCATCGCGTGGTGGAGTCGTTTTTTGTTATGGAACCGGTTCCCCAGCGTGTTGAGCGATTCACCATAGCCCAGATTTCCTTCGCCGGAGTTGGGGTCGTAGGCCAGAACATGAGCCCACAAATAAGCGCTGGATTCGTAGTTGAGGCTTTGGGCGTAACTGATGTCCGCCAGAAAAACAAGAATGACGGCGGAACAAATGCCAAAAACGGGTATGGCCCTGGTGCCTGCCCATTGGCAAATCCGCCATAAAGCGGCGGAGAAACCGGCGATCAGGGCGATGCAGGACAGGTATTGATAATGATCCGCCACAAAGGTGTACAGCATGGTGTAATAGGAAATAAATCCTAAAACCGGCCCGATCAACAGGGTGTAGATGATCAGCATGGCCAGAAAGCCCCGGCCCAGGTGCCGGCGCAGCAGCCACGCCGCGGCAAAGACGCCCACGGCGGCGATGGGGTACACCCAGTGCCAGCCGCCCAGGGTGTGAACGTTCCAGCGCCGGTACACTTCCAGCAGGGGAATGGGCCAGAGCAGTTTGCCGGGATAGAACCACCAGGCCCGGCCGGCGATAAGCACCCGTTGCACCATGGTTAAATCCCAAGGGCGGCCTTCCGCACCGGAAGCGGCGCGTTCCACATGAATGGTAATCCAGGCGAAGAGCAGCGCCACGATAAACCACGGGACCACAGCGCGAATATCCTGCCACTGAATTCTGCCGCGTTTCCACCACAGCAGTGCCAGCAGCACCACCGGCAGGGCCAATCCGGCGGTTTTGGCCAGCAGTGCCAGCACGAACAAGGCGGTGGCGCACCAATACCAGTTCCAGTGATAGTGCGCCGGGGGAAGCTGGCGGGCCGCAAGCGTATCGGTGGGCGCATCCAGCCCGCAAGCCCGCACGTAGGCTAAAGCGGCCAACAGGTAAAAAAATGCGGAAAGCAGATTTTTCATTTCCGCCACCCAGCCCACGGTTTCCACCTGTACCGGATGAATGGTGAAAATGGCCGCGGCCAGCCAGGCTCCGGGAATACGTAACCGCACCAACAGCCACCACAGCAAGAGTCCATTGACCGCTTGCAGCAGCACATTGACCAGGTGATACCAGACGGGATTTAACCCCCAGGTGTGATATTCGAGGCTAAAGACGGTAAACACCAGGGGATAATACTGCGGGTCCTGGGTGAGATTGATCCAGGCCATGATGAGTTTATCCCAGTGCAGCACCACCGGATTGTGCAGCAGCCAGAGGCGGTCGTCCCAGATGAACTTGGCCCAGCGCAGAGGGGCGTAGGCCACCAGAGCCAGCAGCAAGATACCCACCGCGCCCACCGGCCCGGCCCAGCCGGCGGTGTTGCCGGCAGGCAGATTGGCGTTTTGGGGTTCAGGCGGGTGGGCGGAGTTGTGTTTTTCTTCAAGCATGAAATATTCCGATGTATGACGGGCCTTAGTGTAACATGACGGGCGTATTATTCATGAGGCGGTCCAGAGGTGGGCGAAGGCCGCGGTTGCGGACTATGAGCCATGATATTGGGATCAATTTTTCGGGCCTGTTTCACGCAGGCCCGCGCCTGGGCCGCCAAGCCCTGTTTTTGCAAGGCCACGGACAAAAGCATCCAAGCCATGGCATTGTGGGAATTTATTTTTAACGCATGACGCAATTGGACCGCGGCACGCCGGTAAACCTCGTTGCGCAGCAAAAACAGGCCGTACGCCTGGTATAACTCGGCGCTGTGGGGGCGGCGGGCCAGCAGGGTGTGAAATTCCTCGTTGGCCTGATCGACTAGACCAATGCGGGCCAGCAGGCGGGCATAGGCAAAACGCAGGGGAATATTTTCCGGATCCAGCTTCACGGCCCGGCGATACTCGCGCACGGCAAAGGCCAGTTTGCCGGTGTGTAAAAATAACGCTCCCAGGGCCACATGCGCCGCGGTGTAGGATGGGGAGCTGCGCACGGCTTTACCCAGATACTTTACCGCCCGGCGCCAGTGGCCCATGTACATGAGTACCTGTCCCATGGCCATGTTGGTCTGGGGCCTGTCGGGGTGGGCTTTAACCGCCGCTGTGGCGTAGCGTAGCGCCAGCGTGGTCTGGTGCTGGGCCAGGGCCAGCATGGCCATACGACTTAAGGCGTGGCTATTGTGCGGGTCGCGTTTGAGAATATCGGCCAGTTGAGCCAGACCCGCTTTGGTATCGCCGACCTCGAAGTCCACCTTGGACAACAGCAGTCGGGCGGCAAGGTCGTTGGGATCAATGGCAATGGCCTGCTGGGCCTGTCGCCGAGCGCTAAAGACCCGGGCCGGGCGAAGGCGCATGGCAATCTGGGCCAGGTTATTGCGCGCGGGCCACGCCAGCGGATTGGTTTTGAGGGTGCTTTGCCAAAGCAGGGAGGGATATTGATAAAGCCGGGCGCTAAGGTTGGAAACGATCAGTAAAATCAGCACCACCACCAGACCCAAGGCCTCCAGAGTGATGCGCCCCCCGGTCTTCAGCCGATCATGCCAAAGCCGCCAGCCGGTGCCAACGAGTGCCATAATCCCCAGAATGGCCAGGTAGGAAAGGGTATTGGCGGCGGTGGTGTAACGCATCCAGGGCAGCTTAATCAGGCCGATCACCGGCAGCAGCGCCAAGAGATAAAATCCCAATCCCATGAGAATGGCCCGGCCAGTACGGTTGCGTTTCGCCGAGAGCCAAACCAGACCGGCGAAGACCACCACGGCGGCCACCAGGGGTAGATAGGCCCAAAAACCCGCGGCGGCAATGGACCATGGCTTGTAGATCAGAGTTAAGTTTACCGGCCAAAGCAGCTTGGAAAGATAAAACCAAAACGCCCAGCCGCTTATCGCCAACCGTTGGTTTAACGGAAGATGGGTCGTGGCGGCCACCGGCCCTGAAAACCAAAGCGTGGCCGCCACCACCAGCACCATAAAAATCAGCACCGGTATCAGATCATGCCACAGATGCCGGTTCAGCGGTTTACCCTGCCACCACGTCAGCAACAGCAGCAGCAGCGGTGCCCCCGCCACCAGCATGGGATGGCAAAGCAAGGCCGCCACGATGAACCCCAAACTGGCGATACGCCGCCATTGGTGCTGGGGGGCATCGAGATAGTCAACCCAAAACCACAGACCGGCGAGTAAGAATCCGGTGGCCAGGATGCTGCCGGTCCGGGAAATGTACGCGGTGGTTTGCAGGGTCAGGGGATGGGCGGCAAAGAGCAGGGCGGCGGCAAAGGCTCCGGGAATGGCCAGCCGAAGCAGAAATCGCCAGAACAAGATGGCCAGGCCGCTGGTCAGGAGCAAACTTACGACATGGTAGCCCAGCGGGAATGGGCCAAACCAGTGATATTCCAGCCAGAAGAAGGTTTTGGTCAAGGGGGCGAAGTGCGTTTGCGACGGGGAGTACCAGAGATTGGTCAGGCCCGCTTTACTGGTGACCAGCAGGTTGTTGAGAATGTTGTGCCAATCCTGCCAGATGAAGCGCCCGTCAAGCGCCGGCCAGGAGGCGATGCACACGGCGACCACCAGCAAAGCTCCATTGAGGAAGGTACGCCATGGAATGTTCCATGCCATCCATGGTCGGGGGATAGGCAAGCTGCCACCTGCCGCGTTTGCCGCCGGTGTTGCGTCGCTGTTTGCCGCTGTGTTCATACGTGAACCTCGTTGTGATCTATCCGTCGGTACCGGTCAGGTGTCCGGTGGCGACGGGAATTGTACCTCATTGGGCCAAAGTAGGCAGCTTGATGGATGGACGGTACGGCGCGGTGGCGGGGTGCTGGGCCTGAAGCCAGGCCTGAATTTGCGCCGCCTGCTTGCGCTGCTGCCGGGCGACAGCGTGGTTGCCCAGCCGATCCATGGCCTGGGCCAGAGCCAGGTGAACCAAAGCCTGATTGGCCCAGGCCGCCGCGGGAAGGTGTCGGCCACGCTTTCGCAGCATATTCAGGCGTTTTTTACCCAAAGCCAGGGCCTCCCGAAATTCCGCTGCGGCATCCGCGGCATGGCCGGTCTTGAGCAGATCCAGGCCGTACCTGAAATGGGCGGGGACGAAATCCGGCGAGATACGCAGGGCCAGTCGGTAATGCCGCATTGCCGCCATGGGTTGGGCCAATTGATCCAGGGTTACGGCCAGATCGTACTGGGCCATGGTGTTGCGCGGCTCAATGGACACTACGGCGGCATATTGCAGCGCCGCCGCCTTGTAATGATGGCTTCGCACCAGCAGTTGGGCCAGCGTAAAGTGCAACTTGGCCGATCGGGGGAAAAGCTCTAATCCGTGGCCGAGATCCACCAAGGCCTTGGGCCATTGGCCCATTTGTTCATAACATGCAATAAGATGTTCGATGACCGTGAGGTTGTGGGAATCGAAGGCCAGCGACCGGCGATATTCCGCGGCCGCCAGAGGATAATTGCGCAGCAACCGCAAGGCAAAGTCACCCATATCCTGATGCACCAGATAGTTGTCGCCGCCGGGAAGTTTTTCCGCCTGCCGATACAAAATCCAGGCCCGCCGATCATGGTGATCCGCAAATTCGCAACTGGCGAGATTTTCCATCGCGGCCCAGTTGGTTGGGTCATATCGAAGCACATGGCTCCAGACGCGCTGCGGCGGCACGTAGACCCACGTTTGTGCGTAAGCCACCAGGGCCAACATCAGCACCCCGGCACCGGTGAGGCCGAAATATCCCACGCGCCAGAGATTTTCAGGCCGGGGGCTGGTGGCCACCGATGCGGAGATTGTCTTTAGCCGAGAGTGGCCTTTTTCATACACCCACGCGAGGGTTTCCACCACCAGCACAATCGGACCAATGCAAGCCAGATACTGATAATGATCCGCCACGAAGGTGTAGATCATGGTGTAGAAAGAAATAAAGCCGAGGGTGGGAAAAAGTGTAAGCAGAAAGAAGGCTACCGCCGCCAGCGGCCCTCGTCCCAGCCGCCGCCGCCAGCCCCACAACACCGCCACGAGCAGCACCACCGCAAGCGGATAGCACCAGGCCCAACCGTGAAGATCGGCCAGGTGCCAGCGGGGGTAAATTTCCAGCAGGGGGTGCGGCCAGATGAGTTTAGAAAGATAAAACCATACATCGCGTCCGGCGATAATCGTCCGCTGCGCCCAGGTAAAGTGAAAGGCGCTGCCGTGTGCACCGGATTGCTCGCGTTCGGCCACAATGGTTACCAGCCCCATGGCCAAGCCCAGAATAAACCACGGAATGGTGGCCAGCACATCGCCCAAGCGCACGCGTCCACGTTGCCACCAGATGACCACCAGCAGCACCGCCGGCAGTGTGCATACCGCGGTTTTGGCCAACAGGGCCAGCACGAAAAAAAACGTGGCCAGAAGATACCAGCGGTAAGGCGGTCGCGTCGCCGCCGCTGGAGCCGACTCTGGGAAACCCAGAAATCGCAGATAAAACAAGACTGCGGAAAAATAGAGAAGGCCGCTGAGCAGGTTTTTCTGTTCGGCGGCCCAGCCCACGGTTTCCACCTGCACCGGATCAATGATAAATAACAATGCCGCCAGCCAGGCCCACCGGCAACCCAGACGGCGCAGCACTCTCCATAGCAGAATTCCCGCCGCCGCCTGGAGCAAAATATTGACGATGTGATAGCCCAGCGGATGGCCGGCCCAAAGCCGGTATTGGAGAAAAAATCCCGTGAAGGTCAAGGGGTAATATTGAATGGTGTCGCCAAACTTAAACCAGATCCACCAAAGCCTGGACCAATGTCGCAGCACCGGATTCTGGTAAATCCAGCCCGCATCATCCCAGATATAACCGGCATGAACCAGCGGCCAATACACTGCCGAGGCGGCCGCCAAAAGTGCCAATCCCGCCAGCCAGGGGGACTTCCAGAATCGCCGGGCGGCGCGGGAAGGATTCGTCGGCGGGCCGGGGAGAGCGGAATCACTGGGTATTGGCTTCATAGGTCGTGGCATCCAAGCGTTACGGTCGGTCGGGCGGCAAGCTGGGCGGACCGGGAATCTTTGGCGCGTGCTGCGTTTTTGGCCCGGCCAATGCGGCCTGATAACGGCGGGCCAGGGCCATTTGCTTTTGGGCCTGACGTGGATGACCTTCGGCCTGGAGCACCCGGGCCAACAATTGGTGAACGTGCCAGTTGACCTGGGCACTGGGCACGTGCAACAATATAATTTCGCTTAACTGAGCCGCCGCCGCGCCGGGGTGCCCGTGCTTAAACAGGGCTTGGGCATACATGTAATGCCCCTGGAAAAAGCCGGGTAATCTTTCCAGTGCCTGGTGATATTGGGCCAGGGCTTGGTGCCAATGGCCGGTCTTTTCCAGAAGATAGGCTCGATCGTAGCGGGCCAGTGGATCGTAGGGGTTGAGTTTAATGGCCTGCGTGACCGCGGCCAGAGCGTGCCGATAATCACCTTGGTGGTCCAGCAGCACGGAAAGCGTGAACCACAGCGAAGCGGAACCGGGCATCATCTTGATTCCACGATATAAATCGGCCAGGGCTTTTTTGGGTCGGCCCATCTTGAGGTAACAATGGGCCAGACTGCCGATGGCCAGGGGACGATATTTATTGGCTTTCAGGGCGGTAATAAATTCCTGGCGGGCCTTGGGGTAATCTTTACGTAAAAGATACATCAAGCCGAGATCATAACTGATGCCGCCGCTGTGCTGGTTCAAACGCCGGGCGGTGTCCAGGTCGCGGCGGGCCTGGACATATTCCTTGGCGTTGAGTTCCGCCACGCCCTTATTCATGTACGCCCCCCAACTGCCATGGTTGTATTCCAGGGTGTGCAGCCAAACCTCTTTGGGATGGGCGAAAATGCGGCTGTGATAAAAAGAAACGCCTGTTTCCAGTGTCAAAACCACGCCGGCCAGCAGCACCGCCGGTATCCGCAGATGGCGGTATTTGGCCGCCACGCCGCCACCGACACCCGCCAGGAAAGCCGTGAAAAACGGCACACCCAGATATTGCAGATGGTCCGCCACCAGCGAGTGAATCCAATACGACATTTTGACCAAGCCCAGCACCGGCAGAAGCACAATGCAAAATCCGCCCAGCGCCATAAGCACCGGACGCCCCCAGCCACGCCGGTAATGCCACGCCGCCGCCAGCACCGCCGCCAGGGCCAAATCCGGCAGCCAGGCCCACCATTGCGTCGCCGGAATCACCCAGCGGGGATAAATTTCCAGCAGGGGATGTGGATAAATATCCTTGCCCAGATAAAACCAGATTTCCCATCCCACGCCCGCAATACGTGTTGCTATGCCGCGGGTGTAACCGCGGATCGAGGCATTATCCCACTGATAAATGCAGGTGATAATTCCCATCACCAGCGAAGCGGTGAAAAACGGCACCGTACGCCACAGGTCCGCCCATTGCCACCTGCCGCGCCGCCACCATACGCAAAGCAGCAGCAGCACCGGCAACATCACCACCGTGGTTTTGGACAGCAGAGCCAGCACGAATATGGCGATGGAAAAACCGTAGAGCCACCATTTTTTACTCTGCCCAGAGCGCATCGTTGCGGTTAAAGACTCAAGAGTATCGCGGCGGAGAGAGGCCTCGGCGGCTACCACGGCGTCAAAATCCAGATACAGCATCCAGGCCAGCATGAACAACGCCCAGGAGAGGGTGTTTTTAAGTTCGGCTATCCATACCGTGGTTTCCACGGTCACCGGATGGACCGCAAACAAAGCCGCTCCCAGCCAGGCGGCGGGTATTTTCAGTTGCTTGAGCACGCGCCACAAAAAGACGGCCCCCAAGGCATGAAAACCTACATTGACCACGCGCCAGGCAAAATAATCAAAGCCCCACAGCCGCCATTCGATCCAGAAGGTCGAAGAGGTAATCGGAAAATAGTCCGGGGTATGGCGGGTGACCCAGAATTTCAGAATTCCCCAGGGATCTTTAATCAGCGGATTATGGAAAATCAGCGGGCCGTCATCCCAGATGCGTCCGCCAAATATGCCCGGCCAGATGGCCAGCAGCGACAGGGCGAATATCAGCAGGCCCAGCAGAATTTTTTGCCAGCCGATACGCTCACTCACCAGCGTCCAGAGTTCGCTGCCGCTGGTGGGCGGCGCTGGGGGTGTGATATTGTCGGTAAGAGCCATGCGTGATTATACCTGCTAAGCCTTGGGGCCGCGAAAACGCTCCAACAGCGAAGCAATCGCACCAAGCGCCTGATCCAGCACTTCCGGACTCGGTACCGGTATTTTCATATACGACTCTCCGGTGTGCTGGTCCTGGTGCAGAAGCGAAGCGCCCACCGGGTGCCGGGCGGAGGGCTTGGCACTGTTTTGGGACGGCGCGGCGGCGCGACTTGCCGCGGCCAATTCCTCCAGCACACTTAGCCCGGCTTGCAGCAATCCGGCCCAGGGATTGGCCTGGTCGGGCGGGCTTGTTTTTGCCGTGGGTTCCGGGCCGTGCCGCGGCCGGCCGGCGGCCGAACCGCTTTGGCCGGAGGGTTCTTTCCCGTTGGCCGGGATATCGTCGTCGCCTGGCTGCGCGGCTTGGTTCATCTCCGTGGCTTCCGCCGCCGCCTCCGCGGCCACATCATGGGCCGAAGTGGATGGTTGCGGAATGGCACCGGTGGTTTGTTCCACTGTTTCGATGAATTTAGTCAGCCGCGTGCCCCCCAGCAGCACCGTGGATTCGCCTTCATCCAGGGCACCGGCAAAGAGCGACTTTTTGAACCGCAGCACCGCCAGCATACCTTCTTCAATGGTGTCTTTAGCGACAAAATTCACCACCTGCACCGGGTGAAGTTGTCCCAGGCGATGCACACGACCGATGCGTTGTTCCAGCACGGCCGGATTCCACGGCAGATCCACATTGAGCACGGTGGAGGCGGCGTGTTGTAAATTTAAGCCCACTCCGCCGGCATCCGTGGCCAGAAAGGCCCGGCAATTTTTGTCTTCATGGAAGCGATCCACCAGATCTTTGCGTTTCGGCCCCGGCACACCGCCATGAAAGAGCACATGGGTCCACGGTCGGTCTTGCAATCGGCGCTGCAGCAGTTCGTGCATACGCAACCACTGGCTGAAAATAACGACTTTTTGATCCGGATCTTCCAGAATTTCGTCCAGCAAGACGGCCAGTTCATTGGCCTTGAAGCCGAAATCCGTTTCATGATCGAGCAGGTAGGTGCTGTCGCAGCTCATACGCATATTCTGCAGGGCAATCATCAGGCCCTGCCGATCCGCTTCGGATAAATATCTGTGCCGCCGCCATTTCTGCACCAGCCGGGCCACCACATCGCGATTTTCGCTGTGATGGCGGGTTTGCTGCGGGGTCATGGGTACAAAGAAAGTTTTATCCAGCCGCTCCGGCAAATCTTTAAGCACCAGATTCTTGCGTCGCCGAATCAGGATGGGTTGCAGAGTGCGACCGATGACATCAAGCTGCTGATACCCAATCACCCGGCCGGTTTCGGGGTCGTGCTTCTGGTGACGATGCAGAAATTCAAAGGTCGGGCCGAGCCGATGGCGATCCACAAATTGCACCACGGAAACCAGTTCTTCGAGCCGATTTTCCAGCGGCGTGCCGGTGAGGACGATGGCGTAGGGTGAAGCTATTTTTTTCACACAGCGGGCGGCAATGGTGTTCCAGTTTTTGATGCGCTGGGCTTCATCGAGAATCACCATGTCCGGGGCCCAGGCTTCAATCAGATCCAGATCGCGGCGAATCGTATCGTAGTTGGTAATTTTGTAGAAGCTGGCGGCGGCAAACGCCTTCTCTCGGCCGGCCCGCAGCCCCGCCACCACCACCGCGCTACGTTTGGAAAACTTGGTAATTTCGCTCTGCCACTGGTGCTTGAGCGACGTGGGGCAGATCACCAAAATGCGTTCCACGCCGAAGTATTTGGCCATGATTTCCCCCGCACCGATCGCTTGAATGGTTTTGCCCAGGCCCATTTCATCGCCAATCAGAGAGCGTCCGGCCTCCGCGGCAAACAAGGCCCCTTCTCTTTGATAGGGGTACAACGGCACGGCCAGAAGATTTTCAAAAGCCGGGCTGTTGGCACCCAGCGGAAAGGCTTTATCTAAAATTCGCCGGCGCTCCGCCGCGTCGCGCACTTCGGCCATAAATGCCAACGCATCATCATAACACCGCAGGTCGTGGGCGATGGCCGAGGCCTGGGCGACAAACCGATCAAAGCGCTCCACCGCGTCGGGCTTCAGCGCTCCATTGGGGTCAAAATACCCTTCGGCCAGATCACGCATCTCCACCGGACATTCCGTCCCGGCGCGAAACCGCACCTGCCGCTGCGCGCCGTAGCGCAAATACACCGAGCTATACGGAGCCTGATATCCGCGTTGCAGCGCCGCCGCGCCACCGCGCCGCTGCCGGATTGTTTCCAACGTAAATTCAATGTGCTTGCACGTTCCCAGGGTGTTGGTTTTGAAGTCCGGACACGAGCAGAAATTGTCTCCGAGTTCCTGGCCGCGAATCGCCACCCGGTACACCCCGCCGCTGGCCGGGTTGGTAATTTCAAAATCCGAAAACACCGGGTCTGTCCCGCGGTTCCGCAGGTCAAACTTCTGTTCCCGTCCGTACTGGCGGCGCAAGGCAATCTGCCATTGCTCCAGGGACAAATCATCGGGCTTATGTAAATGCGAAAGCTTGGCGGAACGCGGCTTGGTGCGGCCCTTGGTGGCCGAATTATCCGGTTTAGAAATCATGCCTGGTATCCTTTTGCAAACAGGATGGCTTGAGAACTTCACCCGCGGGCCATTCGGGTGGCAGTCATCCCGGCGTCATCTCGACCGCTTCCGGCCATGTTGCCCAAAATCATTGCAAAGGTCAACCGATGATGGCCCGGTTGCCGGCAAAAGCCAAAGCCGGCACGCTTTATAACGCCCGGATTGACTCTGCCGGGGCTATCGTATAGATTTCAGACGCGTCAGTATGCCCTCCATGTTAAGCGGCGAACGGGGCAAGCCCGCAAGATTGAACTTAAGCTAAGGACAACCCCATGAAAATTTCCGTTTGCAATTTATCCCATGGAGTGGCCCACCTATGATGGTAACTCGGCTCAAGCGGGTGCCGTGGTTATGGGTCATCATCACCATGATGCCTTGGGCCTTTGGCATTTTTGTGTCTATTGCCTTTGGCACTGTCGTTACCCTGGAGCTTCGCAAATTCACCAATGATCCTTTTGTTATTGCCACGCTGGGCGTAAGCTACGGCATCGTGGGTTATGTGCTCACGCCGGTGATGCTCTACATTTCCGATTTCATCTGGACCCCGTGGGGACGGCGTAAACCGCTGCTGGCGCTGGGCTTTCCGGCGGCCTTGGCCGGCCTGCTGATACCCTATGCCAACAACCTGGTGATGCTTTTGATTCTGCTGGTGGCCTGGAATGTTATTTCCGCACTGGGTCCCACGTTTGAACCGCTGACGCAGGAAATCATTCCGCCGCATCAGCGCGGTCGGGCGTCGATCGTGCATTCGCTGGTGATCAATTTTGCGATCCTGGCATTTTTCGCCTTCATGATCGGGCGTTTCGACGACTTGTATACCTGCTGGCCCTGGAGTATTTTCGGCGGGGTTACCGGCGAGAAACTTATATTTTATACCATAGCCTTGATGAATCTGGCCAACTTTCTGCTGGTGATTCTGGGGGTGAAGGAATTGCCTCCGGCCAAACGCCAGACTCTGCGCCAGGCCATGGGAGGGACCATCTCACTCTGGCAGTTTATCCGCAGGTTTTTCGTTGACGTGTTTGAACTTAAATTTCTGCCCATCTACTTTCTGACCTTTTCCAGCGCACTTTACGGTCTCGGTCTTGGTGGTCTGGGCATCCTGCTGTACACCGACCAGTGGGGCTATACCAAGCAGGAAATGGGCAACAACGTCGCGATTGGCGCGGTCATCTTAATCCCCTTCACCTTTCTTACCGGGTTTCTCGCCGACAAATACAACAAACTGCGTGTCTACCAAGCCTGCATCATTGCCAACATCATCACCTGCGTCGTCTACTACCTGTTGGTCATGTATGGCCTGCCCGACCATCGCCCCACCCTCTTTCAGATTTTTCTCTTCGGCGAGATCGGGGCCGCCATCGGTACGCTCTCCGGTGTCGTGAGCTACCCTTTGATATACGATTACATTCCCCGCGACAAGATGGGCACCGCCGCAGCGGGTTTGGCGCTGCTGCGCAACTTCTTCGGCCTTGCCCTGGGCAGTGCGATGGGAGCCTGGATCAGCCTTTACTCCGGATGGTTTATGCCCCATGCGGGCATTCGTGCCATGGTGGTCTTCTCCCATCCCATGGGGGACCAACAGATCGTCAAGGTGCTCGACCAGGCGGTGCGAAGGCATCCCAGTCTATCCCTTGTCGCCCCCACCAAACTCTTCCGCAGCGCCTGGCTTGCTCCGGGTGAGTATTCCAAGGCCAGCAATGTCTGGATACTGCGCACCGCCGACCCGGTAGCACAGCAAGCCTCCCGCACAAAAAACCGGGCCGTGCTTCAACAGCATGACGCCGCGTTTCGAGAGGCTCTGGAAAAGGCCTTGGCCGGCGTACTGGTGCCTCCTGCCGCCGCGGTGAGTCATTGTCGGTGGATTGCGGATCGCACGTTACGGTTGTCGCTGGTTACGACCTCCGCGCCCGCGATTTTCCAGGTTCGTGAAATGGCTCGAGAGCTCGCGGCCCATTCGTATTTGAAAGATGTCATCGTGCAAGCCCCCGGTGGAATCGTCTACGATGCCGACATTGCGCACCACCCTAAGGAGTTGCCTTTTCTTTCAAGGTTATGGACTGATCTGCGCGATGGCATCCTCCAGCGGAGGGCGGCGGCCCTCACCCGTCGCGCCTCCGGGCCGAGGCTGACCCTGACGGCGGTTTTCAAAACCCTGCCGCCGCCGACGAGCACATTTCACCCATCCGCTGCCGTCGCAACACGGTTGGCCGGCGCTTGGCCCGCAACGGTGGCCCACACTTCCGGAAAGTCCGGAACCTACGGCCTGTCGGCTGCGAAATCCCATCTGGCCGCGGCGGAGCGTCTCTATGAAGACGCCCTGCAGATCAGTATTGGTAATCGTCTTCCGGTTGCCAAAGCGGTTGTGAAATGCTCCTATTCTCCGCGAGTCAACGACTATTTTGCCGGCTACCTATTGACAATTTTCGGTGGCATCGCGGCCGTCGGCATAACCCTGGGCATAAGCTGGCTGGAGCGGAAAGGTAAGATACACCGGGCCGGCGTTGAAGAAGAGATGGCCACACCCGAAGCACAGGCCTAGCGCGGCTGGATCGAAGCGATCCCTGTGCCGGAACCTTCCGGTGCCGCCCCGGCAGATAAGGAAATTAAGGCATGAAAACATATATTCCAGGTTATTCCGGCACGAAGTTGTTCTTCGCGGTCTTTGGCCTGGCGCTGGCCGCGGTTGGTTTGGCCAGTGTTTATGCGCCGCTGCGGCTGCTCTTCCAGGGCACACGCGCCAATGCCAGAATCACGACGGAGGTGGTCTCTCATCCCGGCAGGCCCAACCGGGTTTTCACCGCCAAGCACAACGTGAAATACGATGTTGCCAACACCTTCCATTTTCTGGCCCGTTACCGCGCGCCGGATGGAACCTTTCACACCGGTCGCCTCCAATTGGCCTACCATGGTATTTCCGACGCCCAGATCGGCCAGACCTTCATCGTGGCCTATTATCCCCCGGCGGCTGCGTCTGGTTCCCGGCGCGTGACGCTGGTTCCCATTTTTACACTCGGTACGTGGACCTTCGGCGGGGTTTTCATAATCGTAGGGTTGTACATAGCGGCGGTGCAGTCGTTGTATCTGTTCTATTCCCGGACCCCCATTGCCATTCCCGACGAGCAACCAATTGATCGGCCGCAATAGCGGCATACCGCCGGCGCTGGGTACAAAAGCCGACAGTTGCCTGATCCAAAAATAATAAGGGTCGGCTACTGATTAAATATAGATATTCATAGCGCGGTAATTTGGTGGGGCGGTTGACGCCGCACCCAGCTATTTCGCCGGTGCGGAGGTGACGCGATGCTCGAGGCCATTTTTGCGGTCTCCGGCTTTCCGCGTTGTGGTTAAGAGGCGGCCGGTGACGTGGCCGTCGCCGCGCTGGGTACCGGCGGTCGAAACCGCTTGCGGCCCGTGAAAATAGCCAGCGCCACAATAACGCTTAACACCGCGGATACGTAATAAGGCGAGGCCGGCATCACGTATTCAAATAAAATGCCGGCCAGTATCGGACCGGTGGCCCGGGCCAGGCTGGCCATGCCCTGGTTGGCGCCGAGAATCTCTCCCTGGTCTTCGGCGGCAGCGTGGCGGCTGATCATGCTTTGCATGGCGGGGGTATAAAGACCGCTGCCCAGCGCCAAGCACACGCCACCGGCCAAAAAGCCGGTCCAGGCCCAGGCCCAATGCACCGGTACCGCAATGAGCACCATGCCTGCGGCAATAATCAGCGGGCCGATGATAGCCAGGGCGGTTTCGCCGTATTTTTTCGTAAGCCGCCCGATCATGCCGCCCTGAATCAGCACAATCACAATGCCGATGACGCCGAAGAGATAGCCCGATGCCCGGCTGGCTTTGTCATCCTGAAGGGTGCGGAAGGCCGCGGTGGAGGGCATGGGGGCAGCCAGGGCGGCGGTCGGAACTTGGTGGCGGCGCGGGTTGGCGACAGCGGCGGCGGGTGGCAAGCTGGTTTGGCTGGTGGCTTGGAGCGGGTAAAGGCGATGTTGAATAAGCAGACTTAGCGTTTGCTCCATGCCGGCAAAGGCAAATCCATTAAGAAAAAACAGCAGAATCAGCGGCCCGATGATGGGGCGGGCCAAGGCACGTTCCAGCCCGCGGAGACTGAAGCGGCGTTTGGCGGCATCGTTGGAAGCGGCATTGGGGGTGCGCGATTCGCCCAGGGTAAAAATAGTCAGCAGCAGGGCCACCAGCGAAAAAGCCGCCGCGACCAAGGGTACCCACCGCAAGCCCAACACCCAGCTTACCGTTCCGCCGATGACCGGCCCGAAGACGAACCCCAGTCCAAAGGCGGCTCCGATGGCCCCCATGCCTTTGGCCCGGTTTTCCGGGGTGGTGATATCCGCTACGTAGGCGTTGGCGGTGGAAATGTTGCCGCCGCTGATACCGTCGATCATGCGGGAGATGAAGATAAGAGCGATGCCCAGGGCGCTCATGGGGAAAAAGTCCGCGGAAAAGAGCATTAAAAAACCGATAATCGTGCCCACCTGGCTGATGATGAGTACAGGCCGGCGGCCGATATGGTCCGACCAGCGGCCCAGAATTGGGGCAAAGATAAACTGAAAAAATGAGTAGGTAACGCCGATGAGTGTGAGGTAAAAATAATTGCTGATGCCGAATTGCTGACCATAAAGCTGTAAGTTGGGCAGCACAATGCCAAAGCCCACCAGATCGATAAAAACAATAAGAAAAACGGTTAAAAGATTGGTTTTGCGCATGGCATCCTTTCGCGGTTTAACCCAGCCACTAGCCATTCTTTGGCCGCCTGGCCACCGGAAATTTACCATAGTGGAAGTGGCCAATCGCTGCAAGGTACCTCATCCCAGGCTGCCGGCCGAAGCCGCAACACTTAGTTCAAGTGAGCGGCAAGACGGCATGCCAGAGGAATGGCTGACGACCGTCGTGCGCAGGTGAGATTGTCGGGACGTGTTCCGCCGGATTTTGCCGGATTCAATATCATCCGGTGGCTGGCAGCTTCGGGCAGGCAAAGCTACAAAAAACTTGCTGCGCCGCTGGCCCCGAAAAAACGGTGTGAGCAGAACGATGTTAGAACGCCTGAACGTCTGCTCTCAGCAATCCAATTATTTATAAAAGACAACCCCGATTATACCGCTTTTTAACCCTTCCCCCGGAGGGAAGGGTTAAATGCCTTACTTCTCAAGGACATTTTGGTGTATGATACACCTCGGTGATGGCTGTTCGAAGCTCGACCAAAGCACTCCGCCTCAAGGAGATTCGGTCGAGTTCACCGGCCATAAACGCCGCGTCGCAGGACGTGGCGTTTTGCTGACGGGCAATACGGCCAATAGCGACAACGGTTTTCCACGCCCCGCGTGGCTCCCAATGCAAAGAACGATTCGCCACGTAATTACGTATAGGGGGCAAACAAGGAGTGTCACCAATGGTGAAGTCAAGTGGGCAATTTCGTTTTGCCAAACACGACAGTATAGGAGCTAACGCGGCTGAGGAAGATGAAGTTTTTCTTGCCGATTGTTTTGTTGACACCGGTGACCTAAACATCCTTCTCGATTTTAAGAATCCTAAGTGCATTGCGTGCGGTCGAACAGGGTCCGGCAAATCCGCGCTTCTTGAGACCATCAAGCGGCAAAAGACACACCAAATTATTGACGTTCGTCCGGAAAGCCTCTCCTTCAATTATATCGCCAATTCAACCATCATCAGATTTTTTATCGACCTTGGTGTAAATCTCGACCCATTCTTTAAGTTGTTATGGCGACATATAATTGCAGTTGAAATCATCCGCCACAAATTTCGACTTAAAACGCCGGAGGCGAAACGAAATTGGCTACAGAGCTTCTTCGCCAGGCAGCAAGATAGAGCTCACGCACAAAGGCAGAAACGTCATGAGCGAGCGATTAAATACCTTGAGCGTTTCGGCGACAAATTTTGGGAGGAAACTGAATACCGCTCAAAAGATATGGCAACCAAATTCGAGAACGAGCTGCATAATACTACCACTATTGAAGGAAAAGCGGGCGTGCCTATCGTGCCGGTGAATATTTCCGTGGACGTCGAGCACAATCGCCAAGTCATAAAAAGTTTGAGTTGTGAGGAGAGGGCGACATGGGTCAATCGGGGGCAATCTGTTATTAATTCGGTGCAAGTTCAGGAACTCGAAGACATCTTTAGCCTCATTGACGAACTGCTTGACGACGGTTGTGAACAGTACGTCATTCTCATTGATCGGCTTGATGATTCATGGGTTGATGACTCAATCCGGTTTCGCCTAATCCGCGCCTTGATTGATACGGCCAGAGAGTTTCGCAAAGTTGAGAACGTTAAAATTATTATTGCCTTACGGCAGGATTTACTTGAACGGGTATTTAAAAATACACGGCCTGAAGATGCTGGTTTCCAAGAGGAAAAGTTCAAGTCATTAATTCTGCCAGTGACGTGGAGCCGAGCACAGCTTATCGATATGCTTGACAGACGAATCGCGAAGCTGGTGAAAGACCGATATACTAAAGCCGTAGTAACTCATGCGGATATAATGAGTGCCAAGCAGATGGGCTTCAAAGGAAACCGCCAAGACCCCATAGACTATCTTCTTACTAGAACATGGATGCGGCCGCGAGACGCTATTGAATTCATAAATATCTGTCTACACCAAGCCACAGGGAAATCGTCCCTAACTGGTGCCATGTTAACCGTTGCAGAGAGCGAATATTCCCGGTCACGCTTTCAGTCATTGGGGGATGAGTGGAATGCGCTATACCCTGGCCTGCTCGAATTTTTAGCTATTTACAAGAAGAAGCCGAAAGAGTTCCGCCTATCCGACATAACCAATCCTGACGTTGAATCGTTCTGCCTCGATTTCGTTATTGAGAACGAGCACGCTAAGGGACGGCTCGCTGAATTAGCAAAGGCAATTGTTGATCAAACGGACACCCACGCTCATTTTCGTTCGTCCGTCGCATTTATCTTTTATCTCGTCGGAGCCTGCGGATTGAAGAGCGAATCACATACTCAATTTGTTTGGCACGCAGGTGGTTCAACGAGCCTGTCGCCCGCCGAAATTTCCGATGAATCGCGGATTACGGTGCACCCAGCTCTTTGGCGACATCTAGGAATCGATCAAAGATAAGGCTACAAGTCAATATTTCCGCTTGGCGCACCCACCCTTTGCGCGCAATGCTGTCCGCATGATCACACTGGTGGTCTTTGACCGCCGCTAAGAGGGGAACCGCCATGGGGCCAAACGTACCGATCAAATATTTCATCCATGCCCGCAAATCCACGGAAAGCGAAGATCGGCAGGCCCGTAGCATCGGCGACCAGTTGGCCGAGTTGCGCGCGAACTGGCGGCCAAGGGCACCTTCCCGCCGTTGAGACGTTTGTCGAAAGCCGCACCGTCAAGAGACCCGGTCGCCCTGCGTTCAATGACATGCGTGCGGGTATGGAAACGGGCGATGCGTCAGGTCTGTTGGTTTGGGGGGGGGCGCCGATTGGCCCGCAATTCGCTTGATGGTGGCCGCATTATCTACTTGGCGGGTATCGGCAAAGTCCGCGTAAGGCGTGCCGCGCGCGGACAGGCCGAAATATAATGTGAACACCGTGCAGCCTCGGAAAGTCGTAAGGCAGGAGCCGATCCTGTTTGAGTTCGGGGAGGGTTGCCGTCGTTGTGGGCCATGCTCCTTAGCAGCGTGAACGACGAAGGCCACATGAGATTCTGTCGGGGTATTGGTGGCGGCATGTCGGCGAAGGAAATCAGAGTTACTGTCAAATGTTGTGGACTGGGGCAATCAGGCGGCCAGTTTGTTGACTCCATCTTGGAAGGTTACTCCAACCAGTACATCCTTGAGCAACTCTGGTCCGTTAAGCCGCTGAAAGCCTTTTTCCGCACTCTGACAGAGCTTGAATA
>JAJYZF010000146.1 GCA_021800165.1 Planctomycetota bacterium
AGCAGCGTAACTCCCAGGCCCGCCGCAGCCACCGCAAGCGTACCATCCGAAAACTTCACCGCCTCGGCATCACCCTCGCTTCCCTACGCCGCTGCGATACAGGATAATATCGCGCTGTAGTACTAGGGCGGCGGGCAAAGGGAAACTGCACATGGATCGCCAATACCACCCATTTGTGTCCCCACACCCAGACAATATGACTGTGCGTGGAGCGACAGGCGTCGTGATGCCGTCCTTTGCCATACACCCGTTTGCCCTTGTGTTGTGGGTTCGTATCGTCCACCGCGCACAGCACCGGTTGACCCGGTGGGATCAATTCCACCACCAGATGCGCCAACACCTTGGCCAGCGGTCACACGGACCACACCCGGCGACATAGCACCCGATGAAAATCGCTCCAGTGTCCCTGCGCCAAGGGCCCGACCGCACGCAGCATGCCGGTCACTGTGCGTTGCCGCAACGACAATATCTCGCCGAGCGTCAAGACTACGGCCCGGTTGAAGGTTGGGCGGGTAAATGCCAAAGAGAATGCCGAGATCAGCGGCTCCGCCGCCTTGGGTATACGAAACATATCGGACTCCTTTCCGTTTCGCACGGTTGTTAATACCAGCGAGAGTACCGGGAAATCCGTTTTTTTAAGGTCCGCCGTCAAAAAAAACACCTGAAAAATGGCAAAAGTCGAGCTAAGAGGCCGCCCGCTCACGACCGGTGGCCTTACTCCCCACGCACACCCCTACGCCGGCCTGCATAGAACCACCACCAACACGCGTTTCCCTACTCCGCAACGCCCACCAATCCGGAAGGATTTGACAAGCCGCAAATGCGAGATATGCTCACCAACGTTTATTGATATGGAGAAAAAAATGCCCGAACTCGCGGGAGATAATCAGTGGTGGTATACCGGATCAACCCTGAAATCCCGGGTGAAACACCTTCAGGAAATAACCCTCATAGTGAACAATCGCCCATGTCGGATGCGCCACGCCAAGCCGGGCCATGATGGACGGCCCACGCACTCGTTTAGCTTTGTAGACCGGGAGGACCTTGCTTATTGGATTGCCCTGCGCGGCCAGTTGGTTGATATTGCACTTGCCCACCCGGGCGAGGAGCAACCCGGCGGCGTGCGTGCGCTAATCCCGCCACAGCGTGGTGCCGCAGACGCCAACGCAAACCAGGTGCCAGCCGGTCAACCAGAAACCGTGACTCTGTGCCTCGGTCTGGATAGCGCATGGTTCGGCGGCGCGGCAAACGACCGTTGGTCCCAGTTTGACTGCATTGCGTCCACCGTCATTGGGGGTGCCGGCCAGCCAGTCCTGGCTTTGACCCGGGTGGACCTCCGCGCGCACAACCGCGATCCGGAGGCTGCGTTGACATCCGCCGCCATTCTTGGAATCATCGGACAGCACAATGACAAACGCACTATCCTCGCACTGGACGCCCCAATTCAAGCGGTCCAACGCCAGAACCTCCCAGGCTTCCGCCCCGCCAATCCTGGGCCAAACAAGGTCCAGCGCCGGGCATGCGAGCAGATTCTGGACAGAGATCGGCGGGCCATTGACGAAGACGCAGGTGGCGCGAACCGCTGGAATCCGAATATACAACCCGGCGCGCCCCTTGCAAAGCGCGTCACCTGCCTTCTCAATATCCTGCAAGGCGACGAGAAGGAATTCGCCCTTTGGACGCGGGGCAACCGAGCGGCTAAAAAACTCGTAATTGAATGTTTCCCCGCGGAAGCGATCTGGGCGGCGAAGCGCCTGGGCGGGTATGCACAGGACATCACCGCGACATACGCCAAGGCGTACAAGCACCAACACAACGTATGGCTGAACGCCCAACAGGTAAAACGGTTGACCCACGACGCCTTGGACGGCTTCGCCGGCCCTTCCGGCGATCCGAACCATTGGAACTGCATGGTCAAGCAGGCCATTGATTGGATGCTCAAGGATCCAATCTGGCAGCGCCAAATCAACCAAGTCGCACTCTACCGCGGTGGGAAGCCCTTCGATGACGTGGTGGACACAATGATCTGCTTGGCGACCTCTCTTAGCTGCGCTCGCCAGTGCGCCCACGTATGGCAAGACCCTGCGGCACCCGACGACGGCCATATCATCGGGCCAGGATCCCAGACCGGCGGCGACTGCGTCAGGCCGTTCGTGCAAGCTTGACCACCACAGCGGCCATCCCGCCAATAGCAGCCCTTCCTGGTTTCTTCATTTTTTCACCTCTTCACAACCCGCCGAATTGTGGCCAGTAGCAATGGAGCGCTTGATTTTTCACTTGCGGCGACGTCGGCCACGGCCATCTTGTATCACAACGCCGTTCCAATTTCCTCCCATCCACGCCATCCGCGGATACAATCTCAACACCCCGGCATCGAGCCGGCGAATGCGGCTGCGCCGAAACGGAAGGAATTTATTTGGCTTCAGAATCACCACAAACCACCGATTATCCCGAATGGGAAGAAGGCCAGGCCGCGGCCCTGGCCCAGCCGACCCAGCCCGTCACCGACCCGCACCATCGTCGGCCTTCGAGCCTGACGCTGCAACCAGTTTCCACGCGAACCGTTTTGCGACTGGCCATGCCGGCCATTGGCGAACAGGTGCTTAACGCCATCATCGGCCTTACCGATACGGTCATTGCCGGCCACATACGCGGCACAGCCAACACCATCGCATCCGCCACCGCCGCCGTCGGCCTGATGACCTACCTGCAATGGTTTGCGGGGTTGATGACCGCCGCCCTGGGCGTGGGGGCTACGGCCATTGTGGCCCGATCCATCGGTGCCAACCGCACCCGGGTGGCCAATCGTGTGGCCGGCACATGTGTGTCGGCCGCTTTTCTCGTCGGGGTGCTCACCGCTGTGGGCATGTTTATATTTGCCCATCAGGTGATTGCCCTTTGCGGCCTGACCGGGCAGGCGGCAGCCTTTGCCCAGCAATACCTGCGCATCATGCTTATCACCATCAGTCTTCAGACCGCATCGCAGATCGGTATGGCCGCCATTCGCGGTGCCGGTGATACCGTCAACCCCATGCGCATCATGTTCATGGTCATGCTGATCAATGGGGTGGCGTCCACAGCGTTTACCTACGGCTGGCTGGGCGCACCGGCGTGGGGCCTGCCCGGAGATGCCTTTGGCACGCTGCTGGCGTATCTGACGGGGGGCGTGTGTACCAGCGTGATTTTATTTACCGGCCGACGCAAACTCCACCTGCAAATGCGGCATCTGCGCATTGTTCCCCATGTTCTTAAGCGTGTGCTGAAAATCGGCATGCCCAGTTGGGTGGAAGGTGTTTTGCTCTGGGCCGGGCAGTTTCTGATCGTGGTGTTTGTCATCAACACCCGCACTGATCCGCACGGTTATACTCTGGCCGCACACGTATCGGTATTACGCATCGAGTCGATATCGTTTTTGCCGGGCTTTGGTTTTGGCATTGCCGCATCCACGCTGGTGGGGCAATATCTGGGTGCCCAAAAGCCCGCCGAAGCCCGCCGGGCGGGCCACATCGCCGCCGCCCTGGCCCTGCTTACCATGACCATCCTGGCCCTGCCGATGGTTCTTTGTCCCCAATTCATGCTGGACCTGATCGTCCATTCCCCGCCCGTGATTCAGGTGGGCTTCTGGCCGATGATTCTGGCCGGCCTGGCTCAGCCCGGCTTTGCCCTGGCCATTGTGTTCTCCGGGGCGCTCAAAGGTGCCGGTGAAACCGTGTTGCCGATGATTTCCACCATCACGGGGGTCTTGCTGGTACGTCTGGGCGTGCTGGCGCTGATGTTGCTGGTGATATGGCCGCACCATACGCTGGCCAAAAACCTCACCGCGGTCTGGATCGCCGTGTTCGTGGATTTAAATTATCGCGCCGCGTTTAATTATCTCGCGTATCGCCACAGCCGCTGGCAGCGCATTCGCGTGTAGCCTCTCCGGAACGTGAATCTATCTGGCGTGATACCCGAAAAGCCCGCGCTTTTTGATAATTTCCGCCACCACCTGCGGCACCATGGTTTGCCACGAATCATCCCCGGCCTTGATTTTAATCAGCACATCACGGGAGAAGATGGGCAGGTAGCTTTCGTTATACTTGGCGAGTTGTCGAATAAAGCCGCGATCCACCAGATAACCATACAGTTTGGCCAGATCCGGCTTAACGGTGAAATTTTCCACGCGAATTAACGTTCCCGTGGCCGGATCGCGCAACGGGTAAATGTACAGCCGATGCTCATTTTTGAAGAGTCGGCCAAAGGATTCCAAAATTCCGCCTTCCAGATCTTTGTAGTATTTTTCCTCAAAAAGATCCATCAGGCTTGATGCCCCCATGGCAATGCCGACCGGTTGCTTGGTATAGCGGGCCACGAAAGCCGTTAAACGGTAGAATTCAAAATAGTCGGAAATTAAAACGGTTTTGCCGCAGGCCGCCAGCGTTTCCGCCCGGGCCAGAAAATCCCGCAAATCGATATCGCCCGCCACCATCAAGTTGCGCATGGTGATTTCCATGAGTTCCACGGGCTTTTCCGCACCCGGTCCCATGTCGTTGATAAATTGCTCGCGGGCGCTGTTGATCATGTCAATATTGACTTGCGTGACCGGACGAAAGCTGCCCCGCTCCACTAAAATGGGGTGGTTATGCAGCACCTCCGACGGCTGAAGAACCTCGCCCGCCGGGCCGAACATGGCCGCATCACTTAAGCCGCTTTCCACCAGGCGCAAACTCATGATGCGATTATCCACGCTGCGGAATTCGATGCCGGAAAATTCAATCATATCGATTTCCACCCGGCTCGAAGACAGGCCGTCGAGCAGGGATTTCAGCAGCATTTCCGGCTCGTGATGGTAGAAAAATGCCCCGTAAAGCAGGTTGACTCCAACAATGCCCAAAGCTTCCTGCTGCTGGCTTATTTCCTTATCCAGCGTGCGCACATGCAAAATAATCTGGCTGTCCTGATCGCGCGGATGGGCCTGAAATTTCACCCCCATCCAGCCGTGGCCTTCGCGACTGGAATTAAAGCCGCGCACGGCCACCGTATCGGCGAAAACAAAAAAGGAGGTGGTGTCACCGCGGAGGTCATTGAGGCGGCTTAAGTTCAGGGCATGCTCGTAATCCAGCATGCTCTGCAGCCGGGCCCGGCTCACATACCGTTCCGACTTGCCATAAATCGCGTCGCTGACCGACATGTCATAGGCGCTCATGCTTTTGGCGATGGTGCCGGAGGCTCCGCCCGCCAGAAAAAACCAGCGTACTACTTCCTGCCCGGCACCGATTTCCGCAAACGTGCCATAACGCCGCCGATCCAGATTTATCTCCAGAGCTTTACGTGAAGTGGTCAGTTGTTCCGGTCCAGGTGAAGAACCGCGATTGACTATGGTCATAGATACTCCCGCAAGGCACCACGGCTATTGGCAAGCCGTTTCTAAAATGGTATCGGTTTGCCGGATATAAAACAAATTCGCCCGGTTGGTCCGCTGCTCCAACGTTATCTACCGATACCCTGCCGCACAACCCCAGGCCGGCCTGATGAAAACATCCGCCAGTTTCCATCCGTCCCGAGGCATCGGGAGGCTTCCGCCGGGCAGAAACAAATCACGAATTAGGATCCGCTCCCGCCCGGCGAATCCTTCAATTCGCAACAGAATCAGTTTTCGCACCATTCCCGTCTTTTGCTCAATTGTCAATGTTTTCATCAGGCCGGGTCCGCAGTCTCATGCGCGAGCCTCAATATGGGAATTGGGTGGCAATTGTGGGGCGCTGGCCCCGACTTGTGGCCGCCCCGCCAGCGGACGTTGCGTGGAGGGGCAAGATGGCCAAGGTATTTGTTGTTAGCCATCTTGGACAGGTTGAAAAATGGGCGGTTTTGTTGGGGTTTTGGGGTAAGATGGCCAAGATGGCCAATGTGGCCAAACATTTTTAATTTTTCGGGCTGAGGGGGCTTTTTTTTCGTTTTGTGAGCGCAACATGGGCATGGGTCGAATTCCTTATTTTGGTGTGGTGCCTGGCCTGTGGCTTCGACGCGGCCACGCGGCGACGGGCGTATTTAATTGTCAGTGATCGCGGGCGGTTTGGGGGCCTGCGGTCAGGCGGAACGAGGCTCGGCTGCGCTGGGCAGTTGAGCCTTCCATCGGGAGTTCCGTTGATGGGTGATAGGTGGGGTATGGGGGTGGGTAATGGCGCGGGCTGCGGCCCGCGAGACGGGAGACGGCGGCTGTGGCCGCAGGAGTTAGAATCTGGGAGCTAGGAGT
>JAJYZF010000054.1 GCA_021800165.1 Planctomycetota bacterium
CATAATAGCATCTCCTTACAGGCGTCCTAACACGCCTGTAAATCATAAGCGATTTCCAGCATTTGTCAACACCACAGCCTAAAAAAAGCAAATAATCCCGCGCAAGGGCTAAACTGTTACGTGTCCTGCAATACTGGGGCATTGATATAGGCGGCGGACAAGACTGTTTGCTCGGTGACATTGCTGTTGGCGGTACCGTTGGTGCGGGTTTCGATGAGTTGCCAACTGCTTGTGTGATACAGGTAAGCGGTTGTGTCGGCAGGAATGCCCGTGCCGCCTTGGGGATAGGACGCCGTCACGGCGTAGTGCCGCGCTGATCTACGCGGCCCAGACCCCGAGGTTGTTTCATTCGACGCTACCATAATACGCCCATTATAGACCTGGTCGGCTTTAGCTCAACCGCCGAGATTCCACGCCACCCCATTCCGCCACCGACAGCCGATCAGATTCCGAAAAAGCCGAAACATTTCGTCTGGCTTAGGCCGGCGCGAGGACGTACCGCTTCGTCCGTCGGTTTTTTTTGAATCGCTTTGTCGGATTCCCAAGGAAGCCCTGTTAGGCCGGTAGCTGCCACCGAGCCACTAAGGACGAAAGCGTCCAGGCCTCGGCGAGTAATAGCACCACGAGCACGCCCGCCATCGCCGCCGCCCCTGACAACCGGCCGAGGACTGCCGTCGAAAGGGTCGCAAGGACGGCCCCCGCGAGGCAGACGCTCCGGAGCATCCACCCCCGACCGAGGGCCGGCTTGGGCACGGCGCGTTTTGGAGCGAATGCCACCGACACCAACGCTTCGGACACAATTAGGATTTCGGTGGCGGCGGCGATTAGGTGGGCCTCAGGCGGGCCCGCGCGCAGCTCCACCAGTGACAGCCACGCAAACAAGAGCATAACCACCGGGGCGAAAGCTAGGCCCGTGGCAACCCCCATGGTGGCTCGCACTGCCTTAGCCAACGCCTCTGGTCCGCCGCCACCTGGCACTCCAAAAACGTGTGTTGGCCGTGCCGAAACCCTCCACCCAGATGCCGTGTGCTGCGGGCACGCACTCGCCACTGCAGGGTGCCTCAATGCGACATTTTCGCTCCAGAGGAACAACGCATCCTGCAAATACAGGCATAACAATGTCGTTGACATCCCTGCCGCAAGCAGCAGTATCCCTAAGGGCATGGCGGCATGTACCAGCAAACCGCCCACTGCCACGAGATAGCCCGTGAGGGCAAAAAGGATGCCGCCAGCAAAAATTAAGTTGAGGCTGTTACCCCGACTTAAAACCTGCTGTGGTACTTCGCCAATCCGGGACCACCCATTCGGCGGGGCCGGTCCTCGGGCCAGCCATCGGAGTAGCGGGTAGACGATGGCGGCACCAACGGAGGCGGCAAATGGAAACAGGCGCAGTAATACCGAAGCCCTGTTTGGAAGGAGGCCAGCCCGCGCAAGCGAAAGCAGTGCGACGGCGATCCCGGTGGCCGCGATTATGACCACTGGCCCAGTATGCGTGTGGACGCGCAACATTCGACGCATGGGTAAAGGCTCCTAAAATGGGCGTAGTCAAAAGGGGTTCGGCCACGTATGAGTAAAGATAGTGCCGGGTTCATTGATTCCGGGCTGCCTCAGCACGGGCGGGCTCCCAGTAAAGGTGGTTGGACCTAACTGTATGCTGCCGGTCAATGAAAAGCTCAGATCTCCCGTTATTTTATCGGTAATCTGTTTCTGGGGTACGGTGAGGGTATCTGTAAGCTGGCCCTTAACCCATCCCGATGCGTTGAGGCTAAACAGCCACCCCCCGATACTCCCGGCAATGCCGACCCCGACGTTCAGGTGAGCGGACTCAGATCCTGCCCACTGCCCAAGACAGGTCTTGTGCAGCTTCAACGTGGTTCCGCCACTAATCTGGGGGCCGATTCTCAACAACAAATTTTCATGGAAGCCGAGAACGTCCACTTCCTCTCCAAGGCCGACTCCGAAATGGTAGCTCGCGGTGACGGAGGCGCTACCCTTGTGACGCCCAGGGTGACAGCGGCACTTCTCGTAGTCCACCTTGTAATCGACGGCAACGCCACCGCCAAAACCATCGTATGCGTCCGCCGAAAACAACCTCCCATGAAGCGCAAACGCGCCCCACGGATCCATTCGCCCCACCGGATTGCTCATCACGAATTGATACGTGTTGGCACCGTTGATATATTGCAATGGATCCTGCGAGGTCCATGTGCTAAGGGATGGGCTGTAGTTGCGGTGCTGGAACAGGTACAGGCCGGTGGCGGCGTCCTGCCGGCCGCCCTGGTACATGTACTGCCAATTAAACGCATCCACCGTTGACACAAAATTGGCGTCCAATACCTGCACACTGCCATACGGTGAATACACAAACCGTTCGCTTATGCCCCACGTTTGCGTGGCGGGGTCGTAGGTTATCAGTGCTGTAACATCATAATTGGCATCCGTGGTAGTGTAGATGCGGGCATCTGGTTGAATTACACCCGCTGCAAAGCTATCACGCAGCACCCTAGCATTCACATAAGCTTCGCTCCACACATATTGATATTGCGTGTCCGCGGCAGCCGTCCCATTCCAGCGTTCCTCCACCACCTGCCATTGCGATGCGTAATAAAGGTTGAGCGGGCCCGTGCAGCGAGGGAAATGGCATCCGTCGCCAGCCCCGCGAAATCCCGCCGAGGCCGACGGGCGAGGCTGCGCTGCAGCGCCGGGATAGTTGGTGATCCCGACCTCCAAAGATGTTTCGTTTGTCGCAACCATCTTTTTACTCACTCTAATTGAATGCAGCGTTGCACTGTTAATTATTTGCCGCTACGGCCACAACGCTTGTCCAAGCGTCAGAATGCCACCCATTTTACCGCCCCGTCCAAGGCAATCCAGTAGCCCGTTAAATCCGCCGCTAGATCTTTTAATTAATTACGTCTCCGTTTCACTTCTCGGGTCCCCTCCGCGCCCCGAGTGCCGATGCTGGGCCGGCGCACCAGACGCCGGGCCAGGAAAAACATCGCCGTCGCCACCATCAGGATCAAGAGCGGCACCGCGTCGATCTCGAGCATCGCGACCACGCTACCTTGCCCCCAAAAGCCGCTGTGCCCGCTCTCCGCCTTCCAGAGGCGCGCGGCCCAGGGGTTCAACGGCTGTTTCTCCGTTCCGGCCATCCGATGGGCTGCGTACACGGAAAAGATCGTCCACACCCCAACGAGCACCCAGATTCCGAGAAGCATCCAACCCGGCTTCGGTCTGCGCAGCGGTGTCGGCAGCGCTCGCGGCCCCACGGCGCACAGCAGTACCACCACGATGCTGCCCATCACGCCGACGGCCCAGGCGCAGCCCCACCCGTGTTGCCAAGTCGCACCCGAGGCAAGGCCGTCAAGAAGCGCCCAAGCCGACCTGGGACCGTCGGGGCCGGCTGCGCTAAGCACGGCCGCCGTCAACAGAATATCCGCGCCAAGCAGCGGGATGGCCGCGAAAATCGTCCTTCGAAGCGCATTCATGTGGCCAAAACCTCCGTCCTTTTTCGCTACGGTCAGCGCAACTGCGCCGAGGAGTCACGGTAGCGCATTGGCTGGGCGAAATCTCGCCGAGACTGGCGGGCGAGGCTGCGTAGCAGCGCCGGGATATTTAATCTCACCGGCAGGAATGGCTGTGCTACCTTGGGGGTAGGTTCTCGCAAAATGGTCGCCATGAGCAGATTTTACGGCGGTGGCATCCTGATTCGCCAATGTGCGGACGGAGCCGGGCAATCGCCGAGATCGGCGAAGATCGGATTCCGAGATTCTTTCGGCAAGCGTTACCATAGGAAGCCCATTATCGCGATTGCTTAAGCCGGCATCAACCACAGGCCCAACCGCGGGGTGGTTGCCAAGAGCGGTCAGTCCCGATGCGCGGCTCCTGCCACATCGGGATTTCGGCATCCGTGCCTTAACGGTAGAGCTCAAGGAAGACAGGAATAACGGCCAGCAGGCTGGCCGGCTTAGAAAATTTTTCTCGGGTTCTGCGGGCCCAGGGAAACAATCCCTGGGCTGGTGCGTACGTGGCGACGGGTAGTTTGGGATTTTGTTTGCCGGTCGGGGCATCCGGGACCGGGCTGGGTGGTTGTGAGGAGCGGTCAGTCCCGATGCGCTGGTCCTCCAGCATCGGGATTTCGGCATCCATGCCGCGACGGGGGCGCGGGCGGGTTAGACACGAAGGCGCGAAGGCACGAAGTGGCGGCGCGACGATTTTTTACTGGTGGGGACGCGGCGCGGCCAGTCCCGATTCATCGGGACGCCGCGGGCAATATAATGGCCGGGCTGGGTGGTTGGGGGCACAGAACATGAAGTATTATGCCGCGGCGGAAAAAGAGTTGGTGGGCGCAAACGCAAGAATATTGCTACAAGGGCGTTAGCATTTTGCGATTTCGCGAATATTTTAATTCGGCGCTTGCTTTTGTGAGCTTTGTAACGATAAGAATCATTGGAGACTCGGCTTGAGGGTTGCTCTCGGGTGACCTGAATGGCGTTGTCTCCTTTTTTTTCGCTTAGGAACCGGGCAAAAATAAATTCACACTTTCCGGCTGGTTCTTTTGGCCGCAGGCTTCGTTGCTGGCTCCTTACAGACCCACTGGCGGGGTATGCGCGCACGTCACGCCTCGCCGACGCACGCTGCGGAAGCAGCCCGGTCCTGAGTTTGCTTATAACCGGGTTTAATCTTCGGTTGGTTCAAGGTGCTTCTTCCGCACCGTCGCCCAAGGCTTTGGTGCCACCACTGGCGGCTAGCGATTGGAGTTGGCGAATGGCAATTTCGTTGAGCTTGGTGAGCCGCGCGGATTGGGGCAAACCCATACGAATAAATTCAGCATTCATGGCTTCGATATTGGCCAGCACCAATAATTGTTCAATGCTGGCATAGTCGCGTACGTTGCCCTCGCGACCCGGGTTGGCGTCGCGCCACTGTTTGGCGGTTTGGCCGAACAGGGCGACATTGAGCACGTCAGCCTCGTTGGCATAAGCGAAATTCGCCTGCGCCTGGGTTACGGCGGCCGGGATAATGTGCGCTTTAATGGCATCGGTATGGATGCGGTAGTTAAGTTTGGCCAGCGTGCGGTTGAGGTTCCAGCCCAGCGACAGGCGACGGTTTTCATCTTCTTTAAGGCGCTGAAATTCCTTAATGAGGTAGAGTTTGAATTCCGGGCTTAGCCAGGAGCCGAACTCAAAGGCGATATCCCTGTGGGCATAGGTGCCGCCGCCATATCGACCGGCTCGGGACTGAAGGCCGATGGCCTGTGTGGCGTCAATCCATTTTTTTGGGGTCAGGTGAAAGCTGTTAAGACCGGCCTGCTTTTTAAAGGTCTCGAATTCGCCACCTTTAAAATTCGGATTGTGAATATGCTCCCATATTCCTAAAAATTCCAGCGTATTGCGGTTCCGCATCCAACTGTAGATTAAGGTGTCGTCGCCGAATTTTTTGATCATATCGGTCAAAGAGATATAATCCTCTTGCTGGTGCGAGAGGATGGTGATTACCGTGCCCTGCACGCTGATGGAGGTTGTTTTATCCTTTGCCATTAGGTTAGACCCTCTGCTTGTCCGCGTTGTTTCCCGCAACACTCCCATTAAAGCCCTTTTTTTTCAAGTGGGCGTCAACATGAGCGGCCAATAGGTCCACCTCGGCGGCGAGTTTGGGTAGCGGGGTGGCGTAACGTTCGGCCAGTTGTTTCACGCGCCGGGTAAGGGCCTGGCTGATTCGGTCCATTTCGCCGTGGATGGCGGATTCCATGGCGGACAATTGGGGGAGTTTATTTTCAAGTTCAAGCTCTCCTGGGCTGCGTTGCTTTGTTATTTCCGCTGCCATGGCATTCCCTTTTTAGCTACCGCGAATCGGCGGCAATTGTACCACGCCTGCTGGCCTTGGCCACACGCATTGGCGCGGACGCACCGTTTGGGTTGGCGATATTTCTGGACAGCGGCAGGAATACGACAACGTGACTTAGTTTTCGTACCGCCGCAGTCCTCCACAAACCTTAAGCGGTGCGCCGCGTCTCGTTAATCGCGGCGTTTCGTTGTTCACTTTCCGTTGTGCGCGCACCGCGGGCGGATGCGGGGGTACGCAGAGGACGGACGGAGGGCGCGGCCAGAGGGCTGGCCGGCTTAGAAGTTTTTCACGGATTATGCGGGCGGCGGACTTGCTGCGCGGTGGCGGAGAGTTAGTATGATCTGTAATGCGCGGGCCAGGGCCGGCACGGAGTTCGTACAAAAGGAGACCAAGGTGATGGATGATCTGAAGCGGCTGATTCGAGATGTGCCTAATTTTCCCAAGCCGGGGATAATTTTTAAGGATATCACCCCCCTGCTGGCGAATCCCGCGGGTCTGGCTCTGGCGGTGGAATTGTTGGCCAATCCCTTTCGGGGGCAGCATGTGGATGTAGTCGCGGGGGCGGAATCGCGGGGCTTTATTTTCGGCATTGCCGTGGCCCAGGCCCTTTCCTGCGGCTTTGTTCCCATTCGCAAGCCGCGCAAACTACCGGCGGAAAAGATTTCTTTAACGTATCAGCTTGAATATGGGCACGATACCCTGGAAATGCACCGCGACGCCATTGCCGCCGGCCAGCAGGTTCTGATTGTCGATGACCTGCTGGCGACGGGCGGCACGATGAAAGCGTGTTGCGAGTTGGTGGAGGAAGCGGGTGGGCATGTTTTGGGCATTGCGGTGCTTATTGAGTTGATGTTTATCAAGGCCGGGGCCAGATTTACCGACTACAACCTCCACAGCGTTATTCGCTACGAGTCGCCCTGAGATGCGACGATTGGAGTATAATGGTTGATGGTATATTTACAGACTTTTAAGGATGCACATTTATGGCCAGATCAACAAAAAAGGGGGTGGTGGCGCGGGCACGGCACTGCGTGTCCTGTGAGGGAGGTATACAACCCATGGCGGAAAAGGAGGTGCGGGCGGCTCTGGCCAAGGTTGCGGGTTGGACGGTGGAGGACGGAAAACTGGCCCGGGTTTTTGAGTTTCCCGATTTCCACCAGACCATGGCATTTGTCAATGCGGTGGCGTGGCTGGCCAATCTGGAAAATCACCATCCGGACATGGAAGTAGGTTACAGCCGGTGCAAGGTTTGTTATCATACACATTCGATTGGCGGGCTTTCGCACAATGATTTCATCTGTGCCGAGAAGATCAATGCCCTGCTGAACCTGTAGGTGAACGGCATCCACCGCGTGCGACGAGGCGCATGAGAGCGCCGACGGCAGAAGAGAGTTTTTGGTGATGGACCAGCTTGAATCAGTTGCGCGGAAGGTACTAATTCTTTCGGCTTCGGCCGGCGCGGGCCACGTTCGTGCCGGGGACGCATTGTATGAGGTTTGCCGCAACCATCCGCGGATCAGCGAGGTGCAGCACTGGGATATGCTCAAATACACCACGCGTCTTTTCCGGCATTTGTATTCGCAGGTTTATCTGGATCTGATCGACCGAGCACCGAAAATGCTGGGCTGGATTTATGATACCACCGACACCCCATGGCGGAATGAAAAGAAGCGTCTGGCTTTTGAAAAATTTAATGCCCGGAGTTTTCTTCGCCAGGCCACCAGGTTTCGGCCTGACATTATCGTGTGTACACATTTTACCCCGGCCGGCCTGGTGGCCTGGCTGTATGAGAGCGGTAAAATCGCGGTGCGTCCGGCCATTGTGATAACAGATCTTGATGTTCACGCCATGTGGCTGGTGCGGTCTTATCAGCACTATTTTGTAGCTTTGGATGAAGCGCGGGAGCTTTTGATACGACTGGGGATTGATGCAGGGCGCATCAGTATTACGGGCATTCCCATCGACCGCGGATTTTGCCGGCCGCAGGACCGCCATGAAGCCCGTGGCCTGTTGGGTTTGCAGCCGGAGCTTTTTACCATTCTGGTTTCCGCGGGCGGGTATGGTGTCGGGCCGGTGGAGGAGATTATCCGGGAGTTGCTGCGGTTGCGTCATCCGGCGCAAATCGTGGTGATTGCGGGGAAAGGCGCCGCTTTGAAAAGCAAGGTCGATGCCATGGCCGCGGTATTACCTCCGGAGAGGGCCGTGCGTCTGATATCGGTGGGCTTTACCGACCGGATGCATGACTACATGGCGGCGGCCGATATTCTTTTAGGCAAACCCGGCGGACTGACCACCAGTGAAGCCATGGCCCGCGGGCTGCCGATGTGCATCATGAATCCGATTCCCGGACAGGAAGAGCGCAACAGCGACCACCTGTTGGAACGCGGTGTGGCCATTCGCTGCAATAACCTGCCCACGCTGGCTTTTAAGATTCAAAAACTTATTGATCATCCCGACATGCTGATGGAGATGCGGAGCAAAGCCCAGATGCTGGCGCATCCAGACGCGGCGGAGAGGATCGTTGAGCAATTACTGGCTTACCCGCCAATCGCCTCCTTGGACGCGGCGGGTTTGAAGGGCGCGCGGCGATCGCCGCGGGCCGTCCGTCGCCGAATCGCCCTGCGCAAGATGGCCGAACACTCGTGATGAATTGCAGGGATTGACCTTCATGCAGACCAACATTCTGGATTATGAGTTGCCGGCATCAGCCATTGCCCGGTTTCCCGCGGAGCCACGCGATCATAGTCGGCTGCTGGTGTTTTGGCGCAGCAGCGGCGAGGTACGACATGCCCACTTTCATCAACTTCCGGAGCTTCTGAGAGCCGACGATCTGCTGATTGCCAACGACTCGCGGGTGTTGCCGGCAAAATTGACGCTGGCCCGATCGAGCGGCCGCAAATTTCAGGGCCTGTTTCTCGAAGAACTTTCGGCGGGCACGTGGCGCGTTATGCTGCGATCCGACGGGCAACTGACGGTGGGTGAAGAATTAATTTTAAGGGGCGGCCAGGGCGCGTCGCATTGGACGGTGCGATTGGTCAGTCGCTGTGTTGATGAACCGGCGCAATGGATGGTGCGGGTTTTGCCGGCGGAGGAGGCAACCACGGTTCTTGGGCAGGTGGGGGAGGTTCCTTTGCCACCGTATATAGAGAAGGCCCGGCACAAAGAGTCGACACCGTTGCCCGCCGGTTTGGATGATCGGCTGAGTTATCAGACCGTTTATGCCCGAGCACCCGGAGCCTTGGCCGCACCCACGGCCGGGTTACATTTTACGCCCGAGTTGATGCAGCGGCTTAGCGCCCGAGGAATCGCACAGGCTTTTGTAACGCTTGATGTAGGACTGGGCACTTTCCTGCCGATCCGCAGCGATCATGTGCATGACCATGCCATGCACAGGGAAAAATTTCATATCCCGGCCGCGACGGTGGAAGCCATCTGGCGACAACGGGAGCGGGCGGGCAGATTGGTGCTGGTTGGAACCACGGCGGTACGGACACTGGAAAGCGCCGCCTCCACCATTCTTCATGGCAATGGCCCGGCAGTGGATATCACGGGTTCGACGGATTTATTTATTACACCGGGGTTTTGCTTTGAACTCACCGATGCGCTAATTACCAATTTTCATCTGCCCAAAAGCACACTGCTGGCGTTGGTGGCGGCGCTGATCGGCATTGGCAAGCTCCAAGAACTTTATGCTTTGGCTTTGCGGGAAGGCTACCGGTTCTACAGTTATGGTGATGCTATGCTGATTTTGCCATGACTATGCTGGTACGTTGCGTGGCCGTCGAGGAGATATTCCGGCCGAGGCTTTTGAGGCTAAGGGACCGGGCCGCGGCCGACGCAGGAGACGGGAGACGGGGGACGACGACGATTTACCACGAAGACACAAAGGCACGAAGTGGCGGCGCGACGATTTTTTACCATCCCGATGGACTTCGGGATAAACTCCGGAGACAAAGGCACGAAGCCGACGAGGAAGAGGGCGCGACGGGCTACACGGGGATAAACTCGGCTAAAGTGGCGACAATGTTGGCTTGAATTTTGGCCTTGGAATCCAAAGCGGAGAGGACACGGTAACAATGTGGAAAACGCCGGGCTTGGGCCACGAAGCCTTCTCTCACCCGCTGGTGGTAGTCTACCATACGCCGCTCAATGCGATCCTGGAATAATCCAGCCTGGAACCCGCCGGATTTCTTGCCTTTTCCGGGCGATTGGAGCCGCCTCATGGCGTCTTCCACGGGCAAGTCGAGAATGATGGTGAGATCCGGCCACACGCCATCCAGAGCTACTTTGCCGACCTCCAAAATGGCTTCCAGCGGCAGGCCGCCGGCCGAACCTTGATAGGCCAGCGTGCTGCTGAGGAAACGGTCGGAGAGAACGGTTTGGCCCGCCGCCAAAGCCGGCTTGATGCGCTGCTGGACAAGTTGGGCCCGGCTGGCCATATAAAGCAACATTTCGGCGCGAATATCCATGCCCTCGCCCTTGCTGGAAAGCAGCACGTCGCGGATGTGTTCGCCGATGACCGTACCGCCCGGCTCGCGCACGCGAATGGCTTTACCGCCGGCTTGGCCGATGGACTGTTCGAGCATATCGAGTTGGGTACTCTTGCCGGAGCCATCCAAGCCGTCAAGCACGATGAATTTTCCGGCCAACCGGGTGAACACTTTCATTTCAGCCATGAGCGCTCCAATGAAGGACATCAGCCTCGATGCTACGCCCAAAGCGGCACTTTGGTCAAACGGCCAGGCTGCGGCCACGTTGTCGGGCACGTGGCTGCGGAAAGGCCAATGGTCGTAGCGGTGATGGCAGCACCAGGAGCGACTTAGGGCCGGGGAGACCGGAAACTAAGCACCAGCAGAATTATGCCCAGCACAATAGCCAAGCCGGCCACGACAGGCTCGACCCATAGATGATGGTGAACAGTGACATCCATGTGGACCGTTCCAACCTGGATGATGGGTTTGCGGCTGGACCAGGTAAATCCTTTGAAAATGATACCGATGATCCCCAGCAGGACTAATACAATTCCAGTAATTCTTTGCCAATTCATGCGACACCTTCCTTTTCAATTGCATCGGGCTGCGAGTTTGGATTCCACCAGGCACCTTCACCAATAATAAGTTTACCCGACTCCGCTGGTCCCCACGAGCCGGGTGCGTACGGGTGGACGGGTACGGCATGGCCTAAGATCGGATCTACGATGCGCCAGGCTTGTTCCACCTGATCTTCGCGGGCGAAAAATTCCGATGCCCCACGGGCCGCATCCAGCAGGAGGCGCTCGTACGGTTCCATTTCGTCCTTGGGCCGGCGCTGAAGAATCAGTTCGACATCGACTCCGGTCATGGTTTCACCGACCTTTTTGACCCGCGTTCCCAGAGCCAAGACCACCTGCGGGCTCAGGCGAAAACGAACGTGATTGGGTTGGCCACGGGCCTCACGGCCGAAGACCTGCTGGGGAGGTTTCTTGAATTGGACCAGGATTTCCGTACAGGAGGTGGGCAGACATTTGCCGGTACGCAGGTAAAAGGGGACTCCGGCCCAGCGCCAAGAGTCAATCCAAAGTCGGACTGCGGCAAAAGTTTCGACGGTGGACTGTCTGGCCACGCCGGGGTCATTGCGATAGCCGGTGAATTGGCCACGGACCACATCGCCGGGAGTTAAGGTGCGCACCATGGAAAGAACCTTGGCCCGCTCGTCGCGCAGAGGTTCCCCGTCACCGGCGGGAGCCTCCATGGCCAAGCAGGCCACGAGCTGGAGCATGTGGTTTTCCAGCACGTCACGAATGGCACCAGCCTCTTCGTAGAATTTACCGCGGCCCTGGACGCCAAAATCCTCGGCCATGGTAATTTGCACCGCGGCAATATAGTTGCGATTCCAGATGGGTTCCCAGATGGTATTGGCGAAGCGGGAATAGAGCAGGCTTTGCACCGCCTCCTTGCCCAGGTAATGGTCGATGCGAAACACGGCATCTTCGGGAAAATACCGCACCAGTGTCTTATTGAGTTCGCGGGCGGACTTGAGATCCCGGCCAAAAGGCTTTTCGGCAATAATTCTGGCCCCTTGGTTGCACTGTGACTGAGCCAAACCCTGGGCCACCTGGCCAAACAAACTCGGCGGGATGGCCAGATAGTGCAGCGGATGGGCGGCACCATTGAGGGCTTGGCGGAGCTGGGTAAAGGTCGTGGGGTCGAGATAATCTCCATCGACATAGCGGAGAAGAGAGCATAGCTTTTCAAATGCCGGGCCGTTAATTCCTCCTCCATGCTCCTGCAAACTGGCCTGGGCGCGAGCCTTGAACTGCTCGAGGTTCCATCCAGCCTTGGCTACGCCAATGACGGGCATATTCAGATGGCCATGGCGGATCATGGATTGCAGAGACGGAAATATTTTTTTGTAGGCCAAGTCACCGGTGGCTCCAAAAAACACCAAGGCGTCGGAAGGTTCATTCACGCGGTTTCTCCTGACAAGGGCTGGCTGTGCGGCAGTACGTTTTCCGCTGGGCAAGGGTTGCCGCCAAGTTCATTGCGGTACGTCCGGCCAAGGGCAGACCCATGAAGCCCAATTTCGACGATCCGGCGCGGCAGAGACAAGGTTACGTTTTGTTGGCGGGCTTTTCCAGATGCCCACCAAATTCAAAACGCATTGCTGAAAGCAGCCGATCGGTGAATTCCGCTTCGCCACGCGAACTGAAGCGTTCATAGAGCGCCGCGCTTAACACCGGAACGGGAACCGCCTCATCAATCGCAGCGGTAATGGTCCACCGGCCTTCACCGGAATCGGATACCCGGCCCTGAAATTCTTCCATATCCGGATTTTTGGCCAAGGCAATGGCGGTGAGATCGAGCAACCAAGAACCAATCACCGAACCGCGCCGCCATACTTCGGCGATATCGGCTATGTTGAGATCATATTGATAATACTCCGGCGTGCGCAGCGGCGTGGTTTCGGCATCGTCGGGGGACTGCTGGCGTTTGCCAATATCAGCATGTTTGAGGATGTTAAGCCCCTCGGCATACGCAGCCATCAGGCCGTACTCAATACCGTTGTGAACCATTTTGACAAAATGACCTGCGCCATGCGGCCCGCAATGCAGGTAGCCGTTTTCGGCGGTGGTGGGTGACATTTTCTCACGGCCAGGTGTGCGCGGCGCCATTTTGATGCCGGGTGCCAAAGTGGCAAAAATTGCATCAAGGCGCTGCACCACAGCCGGCTCGCCACCGACCATCAGGCAATAGCCCCGCTCGGCACCCCAGACACCGCCGGAAGTACCCACATCCACATAATGAAGACCTTTTTCTTTTAGTTTTTTGGCGCGGCGAATATCATCGTGGTAATAGGAATTCCCGCCGTCAATGACGATGTCGCCCGATTCCAGCAGCGGCGTAAGCTTTTCGAGCGTGGCATCCACGGCCCCCGCGGGAACCATCATCCAGATAGCCCGCGGCGGGGGGAGTTGTTTTATCATATCTTTCAGCGATGCGGCACCCACGGCATTTTTGGCCACCAGAGCCTGGACATTTTTCTGATTCACATCAAAGACCACGCAGCGATGCCCACCGCGTATCAGCCGCTCTACCATGTTGGCACCCATACGCCCGAGTCCGATCATACCAAGATCCATTTTCACATCCTTATTCTAAAGTTTTCCGTGAGGCACGGGATGGCGTGCGCCGCAGCCCGCTAAAGAACATACTTCTCGACCGCCAAGGCAAAGCCATCCTCTTCATTGGATGCGGTCACATATCGCGCGGCGCGCTGCACCTGCGCATCGGCATTGCCCATAGCGATGCTGATACCGCTAAGGGCAAACATGAGCACATCGTTGGGCATATCTCCGATGGTGGCGATTTGGGCCTTGGGGATTTTAAATTCCCTGGACAGCCGACGCACCACGCCGCCTTTGTTGGCATCCGGATGAGTTACATCCAGATAATAGGGTTGGGAGCGGGCGGCGGATACATGTTGGCCGAACTCGCGGCGAACATCCGACTCGGCCTGGGCCACGGCGGCAAGATCATCGCTGACGCCGACTATTTTCGCCACGTGATCGAGCACCTGGTCAAAATCAGAGACTACTTTGGGCTTGAACTTTACCGTCCAGGCTTCACGATCGACATGGGGACCATTTTTTTTAAGGACCAACCAGTCTCTCCCGCGATAAACCCAAACGTCAAGGCGGTGGGCCTGAATCGCTTGAATGACTTTTCCGGCCACCTCGACCGGCAACACTTTCTGGTTGATGATGGTTAAATCAGGCCGGACAAAAAGCCCGCCGTTGAAGGCTGAAATCGGCGTGGTAAGATGCAGTGGTCGAATCAACATGGACATCCCGCGTGGCGGGCGACCGCTGGTAATGGCAAACTTAATTCCAGCGGTATGCAATTTTTGGACCGCGCTGCGGGCACGCGTGGTCAGACGCTTTTCCCTGGTAACCAAGGTGCCATCCACATCCGCAATCAGCAATCGCACGGGTTTGGCTTGCAACGGATGGGGTGTGATCACGGGGTCGAATCCTTTCCAACAGACACACTGTATTATAGGCAAGCATCCGCATCTGCGTTGGCAAATGCCACATGGCGGAGGTGGGGGCGTGTTGCCAAGGTGGAGACACTGCCGGTCAACTGAACGCAAAACAGGTTCTCGCAAGGAGAGTTTTCCGCAAGAGCAAGGCAACTTTGCGGTAAGCCCGGAGAGCAAGATCGGTGCAGTGCGGGGGACGGGCTTTGGGAAAGCCGAGGTGGGCCAGAGTACCGGCAAGGCGGCGCGGCGATAATTGAGGATTTATCCTTACGGAAGAGGCCTTTCACCGCGGGTTTTTCGCAGAGCCGCCGGCATCTGAAAGATCAGCAGAAGCCCGGTCCAGGCGGCCAACAAGGCCAAGGTGGATGGTTCGGGAACTTGACTGATTTGGGTAATCTGGTTGTAGAACGGGGCGATGTTAATCAGATCGGATTGATCGGTGATGAAGGCCGTGTCAGCGGGCTGGTTCGTATAGGTACCGATGGCGTCGTTGACGCCGATGAGGACGCCGGCAGAGTTAAACACTCCGCCGCCGGAATCACCACTGACAATTTGATCGGTCGTGCCGGTGAAAGTTGAGTAAAAGGCGTTTACGTTGCCGAATCCGATGTTGTAGGATTGAAAACCGGCCACTGAATTCTGGCCCCAACTTTTGGTGTTGGGGCTGGCGTAGCCGAAACCCTGGTAAGCTGCCGAGGAATTAGAGGTTTGCGTGAAAACCTTGGTGGTGGAGTTGTAGTTAAAATATTCCTCCGCCGTATCACGGGCCAGGCCGTAACCGACATTGTAAAAACTGGTTCCGATTGTCGGCGAGGTGCTGGCAATGGCCAACTGACTCACGCCGGTGGGCCGCGATGTCAACTGGAACATGACCAGATCGGCTGGACCCGAACCATCGGTGTTGTTCAGGCGGATTTCGGCATTGCCGTTCCACAGATACGTGGTACCGTCCAAGGTAAAATTGCCGGCCCCGACGTGGTCGGCGGTAAGAACCCATCCATTGCCGAGATAAATGCCGGAGGAACCATTGACGGTGCCGATGTTGTTCCATTGCGGCAAAGCGGACGGAGCCGTAGTGTTGTCCGGCGTTGTGGACGTAGGATTATCCGCATTGATAATGGCATGTGCGGCAGCCGGGCCAAGTAAAAAACAACTCAGCGCCGCGGCCACTGACAGAAAGAAGTGCTTATTGCGCATAGGACCGAATCTCCAATAAGATAACACCCGCCCGCTCTTGCGCCGTGGCCCGACTCTGGTAAGAGAGCAGGGATCACAACTTCCCGACCAACGTAGCAAAACCCAAAGCCGAATACAAGAACAATCCGCAATAAATATTGGATTTCGGCAGAACGTGGTTACCGGACCATGAGGTGCGTCAGGCTTGGCTTCCCGATGGAGGCACTGGCCGGGACTTTGTGACCGCAGCGTTCGCAGCGGCATCGAGCAGCCAGAGGACATTGCCGTCATGCGGCGCTATCCGGGCAGCGGGATATTGATGGGATTGATCGGCCAGCACGGCGTGCACGATATCTTTTTTCTTATCGCCGGCTACTAGAAAAATCACGGTTCTGCCGGCATTAAGCAGTGGAAAGGTAGCGGTGATGCGGTCGACGGGTGGCGGCAAGACGCCTGGCGAGGAATGGGTAAACCATACCCGGGGTTCATCAAGCGAGGGCTTGCCTGGAAACAGGGAGGCGGTATGACCGTCGTCTCCAAGCCCAAGTAAAATGAGATCGATCATGGGAGGAGGACCGGCGGGGCTGAGGGCAAAGTGGCTCGCCACCAGATGACAATACGCTTGGGCGGCGGCACGCGCACTGGCTGTATCTGTGGGAACCGTCAGAATCTGGGACGACGGAATGGGAACGTGGGCAAGCAATGTTCGGGCCGCCATGGCATAGTTGCTCCGCGGATCGTTGGGCGGAACAAAACGTTCATCACCAAAGAGAATATGAACGCGTGACCAATCTAATTGCGCCAAACGAGGCGGCTGGGCCAGCAATTCGTAGGCTTTTTCCGGGGTGGAGCCGCCGGATAAGGCAAGGGTAAAACGGCCACGGGCCTGAATGGCCGCGATGGCGATGCGAATGACGGCATCCGCTGCGGCCGCAGCAAGTTCAGCGGCGTTTTTTTCGACACAAATGGTTGGCTTGATGGGCATAGCATGAATTCCTGATGACGCGCCATTACCAGAGCAGACGCCGATAGTCGCAAGGCTACTGCCCGAGAGGCGCAGTGGTCAACTACAAGATACGCCTGCTGGGCAATGCGGGCAAGGAGTCGATAGATTGTTCCTACGGCCTAAAGGACCGGGCAAAAATAACTTCACACTTTCCGGCTGGTCCTTTTGCCCGCTGGCTTCGTTATTCGCTCCTTACAGACCCACTGGCGGGGTATGCGCGTCGCTCACGCCTCGCCAACGGTAACAAAATTCCTGCGCCGTAAAACATGAATTTATTTCTGCGCGGTCCCTAAGCACCAGAATGCGGCAGGGGCCAGAGTGTTGCGATGCTTTTGCGCTGCAGGTCTATTGAACCTATTTGGCTTCTGGCTCTGGCAGCGGCATTGGAGTAAAATGCCGTTATGAAAATTCACGTCAATACAGGTGGTCCGGTGGCCACCAATGGGTACCTTATTGTAGATGAAGCCACAGGGGTGGCAGCCATGGTTGATGCCCCGCATTCCACCGTGGCACCTCTGTTGAATATTGCCGTGCACCAACACTATCAGATCACGCAACTGCTTTTAACGCATGGCCATTGGGATCATCTTGCGGACCATCAGGTGGTCACCGATTCCTACCCGCAGGCCGACGTATTGATTCATCGACTTGATGAGCCTAAATTGATCCGGCCGATCAGTTTGCTCATGGCATTGCCTTTTGTCATTCCATCGCGCAAGGCAACGGGCTACTTGGAAGATGGACAGAGGCTGCATGTGGGCCAGTTGGAATTTGAGGTGTTATTTACCCCCGGGCACTCGCCCGGACACGTGGTGTTGTATTGCCCCGCCGAAGGCCTGCTTCTGGCCGGCGACTTGCTGTTTGCCGGTTCAATTGGCCGTACTGATCTACCCGATTCCAATCCACGTGACATGGCCGCTTCGCTGGCTCGGATATTGAAACTGCCTGATGAGACAGAGGTGCGCAGCGGTCACGGTCCGCCCACCACCATCGGGGCCGAACGCCGCACCAATCCCTGGCTGGAGCATTTATAACCCGCGACTGATCGCTGGTGACACGGGCTTGGCCTGTTGTCGGGGACAAAGCGTACTATAACTTTTGGTTATTATATATATTACAAGAATATATTTTCATTATGCTGCGCCAAGCTCTATTCTAAGGTGATGGATGAAGTGACGGCGTTGAGAACGTCATTTCGGAAAATATGAGGACGGCATCATGATGATTGGAATTATAGGAGCTGGTTATTCCGGCGCGGCGCTAGCATTTAACATTCATCGGCTGGCGCAGGAGCCGACGCAGGTTTTACTTTTTGAGCGACGCGACGAGCACGGTCTGGGGGCCGCGTACTCCACGACCAATCCAGAACATCTGCTGAATGTTCCCGCCGGCGGGATGAGTGGGCTGGCTGATGAACCGGATGACTTTGTCAATTTTCTACGGCGTGACCAGCGCGCCGCGGCCTATATCCGTGGAGATCAAAACATCCGCAACCAATTTGTTCCGCGTATGGTTTATGGCTGGTACATTCAGAGCCTTTTGGCCCAAAGCCAGAGTCCCTCGGCCCACGGTTCCGTGGTGGAAACGATTGGCGATGAGGTAACGGGCGTCAGGAACACGGAGCAAGGTTTGTTGCTGCATACGCAGCGCGGACGGGTGGTTCGGGTGGATAAGCTGGTGTTGGCCACGGGCCACGCCCCACCGGCGCGAGGGCTTCTGGCGGAGGTTCCAGCTCGACATTTGGTGGCCGACCCATGGAATTACGCCAGGATTGAAGGCATTGATCGCAACGCCTCGGTCCTTATTGTGGGCACAGGGTTGACCATGGTGGATACCGTGATGACCCTGGCCAAATTAGAGCATCGCGGAGAGATTGTCGCCCTTTCGCGTCGTGGCCTGGCACCACAGTCGCACGGTAGTTTGGAATCGGATGATCCGGCAGAATGGCAAGCTCAGCGGCTGCGGGCACTACGGCGAAAACTTTGCCGCCGCGGGCGAAACCGGGTCGAAAGCGGCGGCGATTGGCGGGAAGTGGTGAATGCCCTGCGCGGTAAAACCCAGGAATTATGGCGTGGGTTAAACCAGCGTGAGCAGAACGCCTTTCTCCGGCATTTGGCACCCTACTGGGAATCGCACCGACATCGTATCGCGCCGGAAGTTGCGGGGCGAATACAGACCATGATTCAGGCCGGGCAATTGCGAATCATGGCCGGAAAGATCGTCAACATCGCCACGGACGGGCAAGTTGCCGCGCCTGTACACATAAGCGTGCGTCCGCGCGGATCCGGCCGCAACACCGTGATTCTACGCGCTGACGCGGTGGTGAATTGCACCGGTCCGGAAACGAATATCGCACGCAGCACAGATCCGCTGTTGCAATCGATGCTGCGAGATGGTCTGATCCGTCCCGATGCCCATCGTTTAGGCCTGGATGTTGCCGATGACGGCGGATTGATCAACGCGGTCGGCGAAGTCTCAGAGAAGCTCTTTACTTTAGGCCCCACTACGCGGGGCCGATGGTATGAAATTGTGGCGGTGCCGGACATCCGCAGACAAAGCCACGCCCTGGCCCAGCGGCTGCTTGTGCCGAGCGCGCGGCCGTGCCGATTGGCCGCGGTGGCGTAGAGTTAGAGTTTGACCGCCGTCGATTTTGACATGGACATAATTTCGTCGGCGGTAACTTCACGGCGAAGTTTTTCGGAAAGATAAATGCCCTCGCTGACCAACATGGTCAGCAGTGCGGTTTCAGCCGACGGCAGCAGATCCACTGCGCCGCGCAAGGCTCCGATCCAATGACTTTGAGAAGAATCGTAATAAACCTGTTGCGCGTTGAGGGAATGCCAGCGGCCCAGAATAGATTCCGTTTCGAAGGTGGTGTTGAGTTCCAGATCCTCGGGACTGGTGGTATGAAAGCTTAATGGAGATAGCCGCAAACCACCTTCGCTGCCCACAATGTAGCTGCTATCCAATCCATCGAGGTGAATGGCCCAGGATTCAATAATTTCCATAGCGATTCCGCCGGAAAAGCGGGCCAACCCCAAGCCGAGTTCTTCCACGGAATAGCGACTGGCCGCCCGGCGGCCGGCGTCCATGGAAGTTTCCTGGAAGGTGCGACCGCTGATCCGTTCCAGTTTGGGCAACCCCAAGAGAAACAGCACCTGGGCAATGTGGTACACGCCCATGTCGTAAAGCGCTCCACCTCCGGCGATATTTTTTTGCACAAAGTTTGCGGTGGCGTAACCGTCCACATAGGGCCGACCGCGGCGACGAAAACCAGCCGACCGGGCGTGGTAAATGTGGCCGAGCTTGCCGGCTTCAATGAGCCGCCGCGCCACCTGGGTTTCCCTGGCAAAAAGGGTGTTGAGCTGGATGGATAGCTTGCGGCGACATTTCCGGGCGGTATCGAGCATACGTCTGGCGTCCGTATACGCTCCGGCCATAGGCTTTTCGCAGTATACATCCTTGCCTGCCTCCAGGGCCGCGATCGTCACGGGCGCATGGAGATTGTTGTGCAGGCACACATCGACGGCATCAATGTCTTTTTGCTTGAGCAGATCGCGGAAGTTAGCGTACTTGCATGGAATTTTATAGCGCTCGGCCACGCGATTCAGTTCCGGGGCATTGATATCACATGCGGCCACCAATTCCACGCCGGGCATTTTGGAGTATGTTTCCAGGTGAGCCTTGCCGATAATCCCTGTGCCCACAATACCGATACGTATGGTTTTATCCGTGTTTTGCATGGGTTGCCTCAATTATTATTTAGAAGATACCACGTTCTCCAGGCCCAACCATCACCGCGACTCCAGAGGCCGGAAGTGGCCCAGCTTCATAAATGCTTGCTATTTACTTGCGCTGCGCTGCGGCAATTTTCGCCAGCACGCGCTTTACTTCCGATATCTGATATTCCACTTCCGCGTATTCATTTTTGCCGGTGTGATGTTCCACGCCCCAATATCCGCTGTAGCCGGCCGCTAAAAGAATCTTCATCGCGGATTCCAGGCGTGTGCGCGTGATGTTGGCATCCACATGGGTATGCATCGCCCACCGCGCCAGCCGCTGATCTCCCTCTTCCGCCGTCGGCAGACCTTCCCAGTGGCCGATATGCAGCAAGATGCCAAAGGCAGGGCTGTCCACCGTTTTCGCCAGACGCTCCATATTGTCCGGAACAAGTTCCGGCCCCCAGTGAGATTCCGGCCCGACTTTCGCTCCAAAATCCGAGGCGATGGCACAATATTCGCGAAACCCCTTCACAATGTAATCGAACTGCTCGGCAGTCCACACGCTGCCCGTGCCGCCGGCGTCAATGCGTACGGTCTTGGCATTGATCGCCTTGGCCAGTTGCAAGTGGCGGATGGCCGTTGCTCGATGCTCTTTGCGTTTGGCGGGATCATCTTCCCATAGATGGCAACCATCCACGTGATAATTGGCCACGCTCATTTCGCGTTCGGCTAAGGCCTCAACCATTTTCTTTTGGAACGCCGAATCCAGGAGCAATGAATCCGGCCCGGCAATGCCGTTCCAGATATCGGCGGTATCCAGCCGGTAGCGGTATTTCACCGCTTCGACGTAGGAAAAAAAATCCATCATGCCGGCTGCACGCAAGCCGTGAAATGAAAACGACGCAATTGAGATGTTCACGATTATTCTCCGACTGGAACCAATTTACCCGCCCACGTTTGGCGCACGCCACACCTAAATAACGTTACCATCGAGACCCTTATTGCACCAGCCAAGTGTTGATGATAGCCAGCCGCCTTTATTGAGACTTGCATCTAAGCACGTCGGTGGTTTTTAAGATCCCGATTGTTCCATACAACAGGGACGCTTTGGGCAAAGCGTTGGGTTTGGCCGCGATCACTGGAGCACCGTTACTCTGCTGGGGCTCGGCGAAAGGTTGGATTTCTCTCAACGGCGGGTCTATCCTGCCAGCCTTTAGCGTGTTAGCTCAGGTTAGCGTTTAGCCGTGGACAGCGGCATTTTGTCACTTCATACGCTGGTCGCTGCGCCTGGCACGAGGCCGCGGAGCCCCATGGATTGGTGAACCAGTGCGAATCAGGCCATTTTGCCGTATCCTTGCACCGGTGAAGCAGAGTGTCTCCATTCAGGGCCTGGGATTGATTACACCGCTGGGCGTTACCGCCGAGGATAATTGGCAAGCCATTGGCGCGGACCGCAAGCTCGTTGACCGCGGGGTGGTTGCGGACCTACATCTGCAACAGCAGGAAGCCCACTATCGCCGGCATTTCCGCCTGGATCGTCTTGAGGACCTGAGGCCCGATCGCGTCATTCGTCTGGCGCTGGTTGCCGCGTGTCAGGCCTTAGCTCACGCGGGTTGGCTTCAGGCTGGGCCAGAGCCGGAGACGGCGCTGTTTGTTGCCACCAGCAAAGGCCCTATTCTTTCCAGCCTGGAGGCGTATCGTCGACTTCGGGAATCCGGTCCCGCCGGCGTGGATGGCTCACTGGCCTGGCATGTCGGCCATGGCCCCGCCGCGATCGCCCTGGCCCTTTCCGCCGCTCTGGATTTGCCGGTGCATACCACTTGTGTTGGAGCGTGCGCTGGAGCCTTGATGGCCGTCCATCGTGCGCGACTGGCTTTGCTTCAAGGCTATTGCCAGCGGGCGCTGGTGGTGGCCGCGGATGCCTCGCTGCACCCTATCTTTGAAAAAAGTTTTGATAATCTTGGAGTTCTCGCCAAGCCGGAGATGGACGGCCATCGTCGCTGCCACCCGTTTGCTCCGCAAGGCGGTGGTTTTTTTATATCTGAGGGTGCCTCGGCGATTTGCCTGGAATGCACTGAATCGCCCGGCCAGCTTATTATTGAACATTCGTGGACCGGTGCCGACGCCACCCATCTTGTGCGCACCGATCCTCGGGCCGGCACACTTAGCACCGGCCTAAAATCTTTTTCCACCTTGCCAACCCCGGATTTTATCCACGCCCATGCCGCCGGCACACCGGGAGATTTAATCGAATTATCCGCTATTGGCCGCGTGTTTGGTGTAAAGCCGGAAGTCTTCTCTTGTAAAGAGTGGTTGGGCCACGCCTTGGGAGCGGCCGGACTTATCAGTCTGACGCTCTCGGCCTTGTGCCATCAACATCAGCAAACGCTACGGGGTAATCGCCTGGCGGCAACAGCACGCAGCATCACCATCGGTCAAGGATTTGGCGGTCATATCGCCTTGTGCGACTTAAAGTCGAATGGTTGAAAGGCCAGAACTACCGGGTATGCTTACTTTGGAGTGTTTTCATGCGTATCGCCATGGCTCAAACCAATCCTATTGTCGGAGATATTGCCGGCAACATGCAGGCCATTGTGAAAACCGTGCAGGAGGCACGCCGCCAACAAGCGGAACTCGTGGTGTTCTCCGAACTGGCCATCATTGGGTATCCGCCACGCGATTTATTGCTCAAACCCAGCGTGCTGACGCAAATGGCGGAAGCGGTGAATATCATCGCCGCCGCCAGCGAGAATGTTACGTGCCTGCTGGGCTGCGTGATCCCCAATACGGCCACGGCCGGCCGCCCGCTGTATAATGCCGCCGTGTTGTTGCGTGATTCGACGGTACTGGCGAGGGCCTATAAAAGTCTGCTGCCCACCTACGATGTTTTTGACGAAAGCCGCTATTTTGAACCCGGCCCCAGTGTGCAAATCGTATCATGGGGTGGATACCAATTAGGTCTTTCCATCTGCGAAGACCTGTGGAATGACGAGCAGATTTTCGGTCGACAGCTTTATCATACCAATCCGGTAGAGCAATTAGCCCACGGCGGGGCACAGATTCTTTTTAATCTAAGTGCCTCTCCTTTCGTTGCAGGAAAAAACGAGTTTCGGCGTAAACTCATCAGCCACCAGGCCGGCCGATGGAACATCCCCATCGTCTATGTCAATCAGGTCGGGGCCAATGATGAACTGATATTCGACGGCAACTCCATGGCCTTTGATGGCCGAGGCAACCTCCTGGCCCAAGCCGCTGATTTTGCCCCGGATCTGGTGGTTTTTGATCTTGATTGCAAGGCACCGGCCACCAATGTTTCCACCCCCACCGCGACCATAGTCCGCGAAGGCATTGAGTCGATCCATGCCGCTTTGGTATTGGGACTGCGGGATTACGCCCGCAAGTGCGGCTTTGAGTCCGCGGTGCTGGGGCTTTCCGGCGGTATCGATTCCGCCGTGGTGGCCGCCCTGGCCGCAGAGGCCCTTGGCCCACAGCACGTACTGGGCGTGTCTCTGCCGTCGCGGTTTTCCAGCGAGCACAGCCGGCACGATGCGGCAAGTCTGGCCGCGGCCCTGGAAATTCAATACCAAGTGATTCCCATTGAAGATGTTCATCGGGCCATGGAACATACCTTGGCGAGTTGCTTCGCGCATACGCAGCCCGGGCTGGCCGAAGAAAACCTGCAAGCTCGTATCCGTGGCAATCTGTTGATGGCTCTTTCCAACAAGTTCGGCCACCTGCTGTTGACCACGGGTAACAAAAGTGAAATTGCCACTGGTTATTGCACTCTTTATGGCGACATGTGCGGTGGTCTTGCCGTCATCAGCGACGTTCCCAAAACCATGGTTTACCCGCTGGCCAGACACATCAATGAGCTTTGTTCCCGCGCCGGCCGCGCTGCACCCATTCCCGAAAGCACCCTTACCAAGGCCCCCAGTGCGGAGCTTCGTCCCGACCAGAAAGACCAGGATACCCTGCCACCGTACGAGATTCTTGATGCAATTCTGCAGCGCTACATAGAAGAAGAACAATCCGTTTGGGATATCATCGACGCCGGCTTTGATCAGACCACCGTGCTGCGTGTGGCCCGGATGGTGGACCTCAACGAATACAAACGCAAACAAATGCCGCCGGGGTTGAAGGTGACCTCCCGTGCCTTTGGCATGGGCCGGCGGATGCCGATAGCCCAGCGTTACGATCCGGCCAGGCTGTCGATGAGGCCATAGGGCAAGCGTGGTGTGATGAAAACCCTGTGAATTGGTCCAATAGCGAGGATGGTACGCCGCCAAGCGGTCAGCGGTCAGCTACCAGCTTTCAGCGGATATTTTGATCAGGCCACCGCTGGATGCGGAAGCACCTTGCGCCCAGGGAAGGAATCGCTGGGCTGGTGCGTGCGTCGCCAGAGCCAAATCCTGGCGTGGTTGGTCTGCGGGGCGGCAAGTTGGCCAAAAACCGGTCTAACTTTAAGAAAAATCGATTTTTTTTGACTTTGGGGTAGGGCGTGCCTAGTATAAAGATGACAGGAAAGTAGGCCGAAAACAGCCAGTACTGACTGTAATCAAGTGCGAATTATAAGGGATTGAATTCGACACTCACTCTTGAACCTGACATCCATGGAGTGGTCGGGTTGAGGGTGTGAAATTACGAACTTCCTGTGGGGATTTTCAATTTCGGGCTTAACGGTTGATGCCTTGTGATTGTTCACAAGGGCCGTGGAAGCTTTGTACCTTGAGTTTTACTGTTAAGGAGTAAAAACCATGCTTTCTCGCAAAGGGATTCTTTCTGTAATTGGTGCTTCGGCGACCGCCTTGCTGATGACTGCGGCGGCGCAGGCCGGTGTATCCAACGCCACGGTGTATTATTCGACCAATGGCTCGACATTCGCGGCAACCGCCCCCGGTGGCTTTGTCACCACGGGTGTTTCGGGGTTGGGAATTGGTTATCAACAGGGTGGGGTATTGGAACTCAATGGCACCACCATCAGCGGCAGCGGCACACTGGATATTCTGGTGAATGCCACCGATTTTTCCGGCCTGCCCAATCAACTCAACGAGTCGCTGAGTGCCACATTTTCCCAGGGTTCCGGCACTCTGACCCTGATTTCTTATCTGGATACGGCCAATACGGCCTACACCACCTCCGCACCCGGTTCTGGTTCCACCATCACCGGTATTACCGGTGTTTGGACCGGAGCGGCGGGCGTTAATGGCGCGGGTGGACCAGGAACATTGAACTTGAACACCGCACCGGGCACGGGCACGGTTTCGAACCCGGCCGAGCCTTATTCACTTACGCAATTGTTGGAAATCAACTTGACCTCGGATTCGAGCTTTACGCTCCAGACCACGGGCCAGACTTATGCCACCACCGATGGCACGCTGCCGGAACCGGCTTCGCTGGCCATGCTGGCGGGCGGTGCTCTGCCGCTGCTGGGACTGCGTCGGCGGAAAGTTTCCAAGGCTTAAATGATCGGTAAAACCCACCCGCTCCGGGTTTGTGGCTCGGAGCGGGTTTTTCCAGACAACAATTTAATTTGTACTTAGGTTCCTTTTGAACCACTTATTAACTTGAAAGGTAACATTTATGTTCTCTAAAAAACTCAGTTTATCGTTGGCCGCAGTGGCCGCTTCCATCTTTGTGGC
>JAJYZF010000147.1 GCA_021800165.1 Planctomycetota bacterium
AATAAAAAACCTCATGCTGAAGCAGCACGACAGGCCCCACCCGGAATCGAGACAACCGGACCCGGAGGCGGGCGAACCGCAGGACGGCGGCGAAGCCGCCGATCGGAAAACAACGCTAACTTGCATGAAGCCGCCTACCATCACCCGCCCCGGCGGCCTGATCGGCAACATTGGTGGACCCGACCCCGGCTACAACTGGCGCTTATTCCTCAACGCCTGATACTCCGCACTGCCGCGTTCCGCCGCCCCGGCAAATTGCAGCTACCGCCCCGGCACCAATCGCAGCAATTCCCGCAGATCGCGCACCATCGCCTCGGATACGGCGCCGCGAATCCATCGCTGCGCTTACTGGTACACCACCGCCCGCGGCGGTAAATCGTCCGGCATATACCGCCTTGGCGAGCCGTTTCGGACGGCCCACCGTAGGCCGTTGAATACCGCGCGAAGGCTGTGTTCCCGCTGAGGTGCGCCTTCGCGCATGGGGGGCAAGTAGGGTGCGACAAGCGTCCATTCGCTGTCCGTATCGTCACTGGGATATAAAGACTTCCCTGCGATGCCAACAGTAGGTCAAATTATTCACGATCGCGCAAATACTATCCCGGCAACTTATTTTCCGGTATCTGCTATAAGGTTCATGACAAGTTCATAACACGCTCGACAATGCCCAAGCCCATCATTTACCTCATAGCCAGCAAGCCTCTTCCGAGCACACCGTTTTCCACTTTACCGAAGGTGGCAAACATCCCATTTCATCCGGCCCGCAACCAACGCCGACGGGCCAGCAGTGCTAATCCACCCAACACCAACAGACCCAATTCCGACGGCTCCGGTGTGGCGGCGACCACTTCACTGCCGCCTGCCGACAACGACGGTGGCGTTGGCAGCACGGTAAACGGCGAATTAGGTTGCCCTGGAGGTGGCTCACCGGTGAAGTTCAGGTTGTCCAACGGTATGAATGTTGGGCTGATAAAGTACCCGTAGTTATTGAATGTCATTGGTGTTGAGCCATTGTTGGTCAACGTGATGTCAAGTGGTGAAGCGGTTGTACTGCCTCCATCCACAATATTTGACAGTAGCCCGATAGTCGTCGGCTCGGGCAACTCGGACCACTGGCCTACCCCGGTGGTGTCCTGAATATACGATATGATCCAGGGGGGGGTGGGGCCGACGACGGGGGTGCGAGGGATGGGCCAAGTTGGCGTAGGGTTAGGGGTAGGAAATCTTATTGGTCCCACGCCGGGGGGAAGGGGAATATATAAGACGCCGTCTGCTTCCAGCCAGTTCTGTCCAGTTGACTCACTAGATGCGCTATTGAGGATACCGAAGTGCGCAATTTTTCCATTGCTGGTCGCAGCTCTGTTGCCTGTCTCCCAAGTTGAGCCATTTCCATAAGATCCGGTGCCGCCGGCGAATGTTGCCGTTGTTGTCCCATTTGGGCAGGACGCGGTTGGGGTAGGGTTGTAGGAAGTTGACAGGGTACCGTTCTGGAACGGGTTTGTATTAGCGTCCGATGCGCTCAATTGGATATAATCTGTCATGTTGCCACAAAATTGCACTTCAAAGTCGTTCCAACTCCCCTGTGGAATGGGCACGTCGGTGGTCCAAGCCTCGATGCCTCCAATGCTCGACCGAGGTGCCATGATGATTGCGAGACCTGCCGCCAGCGCCGCAGTGAGCGCCCGACGCGCCCGATTTGGTTGATAACGTGAGAACCACATGATCGTTCCTCCTGTGAGAATCTAAGGTTCCAAAAACCCATCATGCCAACGCGGCATGGTGGGGAACGTGCTTGTGTACCTGAAGTACGGTCGAGGCAACAGGAATTTTCGGCCACGCCTCCAACCAGCGCCCGCGTCGCCAAGGATACGGCGCAATCACATATCCCGGATGCGCGCCAGCACCGAGTTCGCACGTAGCCACACCAGTCCCGATCGCGTCAGCCACCAAACTCGCGTTACTGGAACTGGACTGCGCCTAACCGTTCACGGACTTTCGGCCTGCCAAGCTCACAACACACTCGCCATTGTTATAATTCCATCTGAACCCATTTTATCAACCTTCATCCTCAAAACTTTTTTTAAGCACGCGGTGTAAATGGCGCAAAACCCGCTGCTTGTGCTTCGAAATCGCTTGCACGCTGACCCTTCTTTCCGCAGCGATCTGAGACTCCGTGCATTCTTCCCAGTAAATCCGCTGCATTAACCAGCGATCCAGTGCGGAAAGTGCCGCCATCGCAGTTTGGAGCATTACGTGTAAACTTTCCCGGTCCGGACGGTCAGAATCCGGCGGGTCTGTAACCATGGGGCTGGCGATGTGCTTGCTGAAAGACCATTCCCGACGGTAACGATTCCGCACCTTGTTCTGAATACGGCTTTGGTGGTGGCGGGTACCCCGCTGGGGTTCCGATGCCGTCTTCGCCCCCGTGAGTTCCACCACCGCCAACGCCACCTCTGCCGCTATTTCCTCACGCCACTGCGAGCCTGACCAGTTGCCGGGAACCCGCCATCGCCAAACCCGTCCCAAGGCTTGTCTGGCTGCGACACATTTAGTCTCGGCCATCGTGTAATCCACGTAACTCAAGCCACACCTCATTTCTCGTCTGCTCTCCTCCATGCATTCGGCCTGTGAAAGATTACGATTTTCGGTAACGCCGCAACGAGAACAACCCCCACGCCAGCAGGATGGCCAGTGCAGGCCCCGCCGCCGGTTCGGGAGTGGTCAGCGCATATACGGTCCCATCATTGTCAGTACCTCCACTGTAGGTAGTTCCGTAAAGTGTGTTACCGGAGAGGGTCAGGCTGGCGATGGGGTATGATCCATTAGTGCCGTCGAAACTTGCAAGCGTGGTCACCGTTCCGCCGATGATGGGCAGTGAAAAGACCGTCCCTTCATTACTCGATCCGCCATACTCGGTTGTGCCATACAGGGTGTTGCCGGAGACGACGAGACTCGCGTACGGATTGGCTCCATTGGTGCCGTTGAAGGAAGCCAGGGTGGTGATCGTTCCTCCATTGAGCGAAATCGAGAAAACCGTCCCGTCGCCATCGGCGCCGCCCTTATAAGTTGTGCCATAAAAGTTGTTGCCAACAAGAAGCAGGCTCGACAGGGGCCCCGTCCCGTTCGTGCCGTTGAAAGATGCCAGGACAGACACCGTGCCGCCGGCAATCGGAAGTGAAAATACCTCGCCATCGCCATTGGCACCACCGTTGTATGTGGTGCCGTAAAGGGTGTTACCAAACAGCGTCGGGCTGGCATATGGGTTCTTACCATCGGTACCATGAAACGACGCCAGGTCGGTCACCGTGCCGCCGGTGGCGGGCACAGAAAACACCGTGCCATCGCTGCTGGCGCCGCCAGCATAGGTTACCCCGTAAAGCTTGCCGCCGGAGAGGATCGGGCCGGTGTACGCTTGGGATCCGTTGGTAGAGTTGAAGCTGGCGAGTGTAGAAACCGCGCCGCCGCCGAGCGGCACCGAAAATACCGTTCCGTCGCCGTAGGCGCCGCCACTAAACGCCGTGCCATAAAGGGAACTTCCGGTGACGACCAGATTCCCACGCGGATTTGCTCCGTTGGTGCCGTTGAACGTCGCCAAGTCGCTGATGGAGCCGCCGCTGACGGGTACGGAAAATAGCGTCCCCTCGTCGTTAACACCGCCGTAATTTGCAGATCCATACAGTGTGCTGTTCACCAGGGTGAGGCCTGCGCGGATGTCAGCCCCATTGCCGTCGTTGAACGACGCCAGCGTTGTCAGAGTCCCCTGAGCCAGGGCGGGCGCTGCGGGTATCACCAGACAACCCGCGGCAGTCAGCGCTGCGCCAAAAAACGCGGCACAGCGACGATTCATCATGTGAGATTTGCGTGACATAAAATCCTCCCAAATAGCGGACCAAGCTCATTCAAATTATCGCGCGCTGCGGCGCCGTCGGATCGCCAGGATCAGCACTCCAGCGGCAGCCATAAACGCGATGGCCGCCGGCTCGGGCGTTGTAACGGGCTCGCTGGCACCCGCGGCCAATGGTTGTGGAACGGGGAGCATCGCGAACGGGGAACCTGCCACGCCCGGTGGTGGCTCGCCGGGCCAATTCAGGTTTTCGAGCGGAATTTCCGTCGGGCTGAGGAAATAGCCGGCGTTGTCAAAGGTCATCGTTCCAGAATTCGGGTTGGTAAGAATGAACGACGGGCTAGTTCCCGAACTTATCGGGAACTCAAACCATTGGCCGGTCTTGTTGCCGTTGACCGTACCCTCGAGAAACCAGACGGCGAAATTTGCTGGGCCTATCGGAACTGTGAAATTCGGCTGCAGGTCCATGACGGGCTCGGAGGGGCCGGTAGTTGCCCCGGCCGTGTCGCCAGTCCAATACGCGCCGGCAAATGTTCCCCACCCCACGCCTGAGCCACTGCTGGTCGTGGCACCTAAGCCAAAATGAACCACACCGGCAGGTTGGCCGGAAATGCTCTGGGCGAACGGGGGATCGGACGTTGCGCCGTTGTAGCTCACGGTGGTCAGATTGGTGGCGGGGTTGTAGCTGTCCCTTACGTTTCCGTTTCCCCAAGGATCGAGATTGGTATCGGTGGGGCTGGGCAGATCAATGTAGTCGGTCTGATTTCCGGTAAAGGTTACCTCGAAATCTGTCGAATCCTGGTTGGCGGGATAGGAGTAAAAGCCGTTCCAGAATTCTGAAGGGGCGGCAGCCACATTGGCATCAGCCAACTGGGGCACGGCCACCATGGCTGCGATGGCGGCAAACCCAACACCTCGGAATTTTCTCAATACTGTGAACATGGTTCACACTCCTTAACAAGAAAGCTGAAACCGCGAAGCGGTGCGCTGGAGACAACCTCGGAGCTTAACCACCGCTTCCGGTGTCCAATTTCCTTTCTTCAGCCGTCGGCGTGAGCCTTACAGAGGCGTTTGGAACTGTGCGACTCCTGAATATCCCCTCTTCGGCACAAAGGATGAGTCCGCATTCAGGATCACGGCGGGCTCATACTTTATTTTCAATGGGCCGACTGCCCAACTCCCCATTCGCCGGGGTCGAGGCACGTGCGATCACCCAGACCGGCCGGCAACGATGAATTCAACCGTTGTCGGCGGCGCAAAAATGTCAACGCATCTCTGCGCCATTCGAACAGAAATTAAATTTTTACAACTTTACAACCAAGCCCGCGACGTGCCACGCCTTGCGCGATCGCAGGCTGAGCCTTCCTGAAGTTGAATCTCATCCCGGAAAGCTACTGAAAGTTTACCTCACGGCCGATAAAAAACAAAAAAAAACCTTTCATTATTTACTTTTATGGATATGCAATCCCGCTCATAATCTCACCCATGGTCAGGCCCCGGCACCCACCTCCGCCGGCTGAGGAACCGTTCCTGGCACCGGCCACGGCTACAACTGGCGCTTATTCCTCAACACCTGATGCTCCGCACAGCCGCGTTCCGCCGCCCTCGCCAATTTGCAGGCAGGATGATAAGGACGTGGCCGGGGCCAAGAAGGGAGTCAGCCGACAACGGATGGGCAGCCGGGGAAATCTTGATGCTCCCGCGTGGGGGAAACCCAAGTCAGTGGATGCAGTCGCTTGCCTGGTACCCCATATTGCGGTGATAATGCTTGTGGCGGAGGTCGGTAACGATAGAAAAGGAACCGACTTCCAATGTTCGATGGGTATGAAATCAATGGGCTTTTCGACGAAATGTTTGAAAAGCCGGGTGTTCCCCGCTCGCACTACGCGGGGTTGTACGAGCGTATCAATCACCTCGGAATTACGGCCATCAAGCATCGAAGTGCGATGGCGGATGCCTGCTTTCGCAATCAAGGTGTCACATTTACCGTCTATAAAGACGCGCTGGGTGTGGAGAAGATTTTTCCGTTCGATGTTCTTCCGCGGATCATCCCCGCCGATGAATGGAACCTGATAGAAAAGGGGCTCATCCAGCGGATCACGGCGCTAAATTACTTCTGCGACGACATTTACCACCAACAGCGCATCCTGCAGGAGCGGGTCATTGACCCGGAGATGATCTACAACGCAAAGATGTTTCGGCGGCAGATGCTGGGCATCAATGTCCCCCGTGGAATTTACATCAGCATATGCGGGACCGATCTGATCCGGGATCGGAACGGCGACTATCTGGTGCTTGAAGACAACTGCCGCACTC
>JAJYZF010000055.1 GCA_021800165.1 Planctomycetota bacterium
GCGTCTTCCTGAACACCAAGAACTACGTGGTAGTTACGGTGGCACCGGCGGACCTTGCACCGGATACCACGCTCAACATAACCGGCGGAGCGACCTTTACCGGCGGCGTGACCACGGAAACCATGTCTTCCGCGACGGAGGATGTTTATTTCTACGGGCAAAACGTCTACGGTTCGGGTGGCAGCGAAGGATCGGGCCAGATCAGCGCGACGGTGCGTGCTCCAGCCGGCTCAACCGCTTCAGCCGCCCTGGGTAAGGCTCAAACCCCTTCGGGGGCCTCTTCTCCTGGTGGAACGCTCACGGCAAGCATAACCTTCGACTCCTTTAAGCTCTCTGACGTCGGCAAGGAATCGGTCTCGAAAATTGTCAAATCTCTGCTGGACTCGGGAGCCGCGGCATTCATGAGCCAACTGGAATCCCAGACAAACCTCTCCCTCAATTATTACATTCATAACGGCACCACGCAGCAGCAGGCGGAGGCCCAACAGGAATACGATGACCTCAACGCCCCTACCGGCACTGGCTATAGCACGATCCAGAACAAGCTCACGACCGCCCTCGACTATTTCCAGGCAGGCACAGGGTCCTCGGCCACGCCGGCCTCGGTCGACGCTGGCCTTGGAGCCAGCAGCACTCCGACGATGCCGGGGTTCCCCGGCTCGGCCATCGCGCTGGGCAGCGCTAAGCCGTCGTTCACCGCCGGCGTTAGGCTGCCGGTGCTCGGAAAAAATTGGACAATGCCAGCCCTTAAGACCGGCAACTTTTTTGAGGACGTCGAGGAAACCTTGCCCGGAACCTTCAACTTCGGGGATATTGCCAGTGGAACCTTCTCCATCTCTGTGCAACTGGGCTTCCTGGAGGGTTTTGATAACACCCTTACCACTAGCTCTGCCTCAGTCCCGCTGAGCGTGAGTTTCACCTCGGGGATACCGTTGCTCAAGGGCCTGCATTTCCAAATTACGTACACCCCATCCTATCAGGTCAACGATGGCAACATGGCGACCGGCAACTTTAATCAGGCCGTGGTGTTCAGCCTTGTGTCGAGTAATTAGCCCCGTGAAACCCAAGGAGGCCCCCGGATGTCAACGCTCCGAAAATTTGCGGAATCTGGAGTCAGTCGAATGCGATCAATCCTTTCCCCCATTCGGAAGCCCGCAGGTATCCCCTGTGCACTTGCGGCCTTCGGCCTTATGGTGGCGGCCCCATGCCGGTGTGCGGCGGGCGCTGCCTACAGCCCGGGCCTGGCTGTAAGCCGAATTATGCACCGCCTCCTGAAGAACCCAAGTCGCCTTCAGCTCGTTGGATCGCCCAGGTCAAAGGAAACGTTTTTTCTTCGCCTGCGGTTCTGTATGGCTGGTGCACATTTCAGTGCCGCCGCCCTGATCGCTTCCAAAAAAGGGCGGGTTGTGGTCGCCGCGTATAACGCGACGGGTGTACCGTATGCCTATTACGGCAACGGAATGTTTGTCTTAGTGGACACGCTGCGGCCCGGCTGGCTAGACGTCGTGCGCGGAGTGTCGCCGCAGCTTTTTTTCGGCTCGGTCAAGCCTTCGGGGTCCGGGCCGTCGCATTACAACGCGCTACGTCTAGGGGCGTTGGCCGGAAATGCGGGTGTAGTGGCCTTTGATTTCTCTAAGCCGCTGGCTGCGGCCTTCAAGCTGGCCCGGCATGTGGCCTACTCCCGTGCCGAACGGACCCTCACATTCATCCACAGGGGGACGGGCACGGTTATTCTGTCCCCGCGCGGGTCGGCGTTTCCTATCCGGGCGTGGGCGATGCCGAAGACAAAGGGCATGTCGGTCTCGTACTACGACATCGCCCGAGGCTCCCAGCCTTTAGAACGCCTCTTCGGCGTGACGCTGTCAAAGCTTAGGGCTCTCGGTATACCCCTATCGGTTTGGAATTATCGGCCGGGGATGGTATTCCGCTGGTTTCCGCCCCCGGACTTCGGCTCCAAGCCGGGTGAGCTGCGCGCCGCCGCGGCACTCGAGAAGCTAATGCCTGTCTCCAGGCGCAGGCTTGTGGGGCACCAGCGGCGGCAGCTCATGGCACAATTGAGCCGAATCGCAGCTGGCGTCCCGGCCGGCACCAAGGCACTGATGCACGTGTACGCGACGATGGAATGGGGATCGGAGACAGCCGTTGCCAATTACGCATCTCGGCCGTCATCCGTTGTCCCACACAGGGGGTACGATTTCAACTGGGACTTCAGCCGCGCCAAATACCACGCCGTTCTCGTTCGTGCGTGGGGCAGGCGGGTTATGCACCGTCTTATGCGGGCGGTCGAGGCACTGGCGCTCGGTAAAAAATCTACCCCCACACAAAGAGTCACCGCCGTCGACCTCCTGAGCGACATCGGCCCCAGCCGGAGCTGCAGCGATTGGATCAAGGACGACGGCCCGCTGGCCAAGGCGTTGGCGTCCGCCAATTCCGACCGGCGGGCAAACGCGGTCTTGCTCGACCTGCTCCGGGTCCGTTGGGGTGCCCCCCTGGGGCCGGGTGGCCTACCCATGTTGCTCAAGGGCCTCGCGGAGAGGCGGGGGTCGCTGTTTTTCCGCGTAAGGATATTGGAGATGCTTTGCTTTACACGGGCGCTGCCCTACGATCCCGGGCTGATCGTCCCTTTGGTTAAGGAGAGCCTTATTCATCCCGTCGCGTGCCTGTCCGGGGCATCGCCGGAGAGATTTCTTTACGATCTGTCGTTGTGCCGTAACGGTCGCAAGATTCTCCTACAACAATGGGCCGACCCTAATTCGGTGCTGGCAGCCAACCCGCTGCTGCACCTTGCCGCATTCAACCGGCTCTGGCCCGGATCGCCGGGATATAACCAGGCAATAGAGGCTGCGGCCAGGGTGTTCGGCAATCCCGCCTGCAGCAGGGCGATGCAGGAAGGGAGCCTTTCGGCGATATGTCGTGCGCCGAGGGCCGTTTACCGGCCAATATTTAAGGGGCAGCTTCGGCCGGGAGCCCCGTACCTGAGGCCGGTTCTCCGGGCGATCGCCGCGAAGAAAGATGCTGCTTTTTTTATGCCCCAGTTGATCGGAATATTCCCCGGAATTTCCAGCCAAGAGAAAATCCTGGACGTCGGCTGGGCGGTGGAGTTCGGGTTTCCGAAAGGTGGGGACGCAGATTGTGCCGTGCCGTTGATTCTTGTGGCGTTGCATAACCCCCGCCCGTCCGTCGTTTCGGCGGCATTTCGATGTATCGCCATGTTGCATTACATGCGGGCTAAGTTGGATTTTAGTAGGTTGTATCCCGGCATTTTGGGGGTGTTGAGAGGGGGTGGCGAGCGGCACTTAAAGGAGGGAGCGGACGCTCTCTACTGCTTCGGCATCGCGACGAACGGCCGGTGGTCACCCCCGTCAGAGGGCCTGTGGCCGCCGGAGGAAGGCGGCGCGAACACATCTCCTGCCGGGTTGGCCTGGTGGCGGACCCACTATGCCGCCGTTCGCCGCAGCGCCCTACGTTGGGCGGCGGCCCACCCGGAGTACCCGACGGTAAACAAGAAAAAGCGTTGACACTGTATCCAAGGTAACGGCGTTGAACAACGCCGTCGGGTACCCCAGCAGGCCAGCTTTCGGCCAGGTACGACTGGTCGGTCTCGCAGCTGCAATACAAGGCCCGATTAGCCCTGCGCAGCCTTCGGCAAGTTCGGGAGCGACCTTGACATTTACGCCGGAGACCGCCGGGGTATTGGCAAGCTTCAGTGAGCTGCAATGTGACCGTGACGGATACCACAACCAATCAGTACCGGAGCGGCAGCGGCAATGTCGGGCCGGAGGATTTGCAATCGGTGACGGTTACGGTGGATTCGATCTCGCTGATTAACGACGCGAACACGCGGACGGCGCGGGCGGAAAGCCTCCGGCATTTCAAGAACCGTCCGCAGCAGATATATTAACCACCCTGCCGCGCCAAGGTCCGGCTCGCCGGTTCCGCTGCGGCCGAAGTCGGCCTCAGGCTCCGCAGCAAGCGGCCGTGGAAGGCGGTTTTGCGCTGCGGGCTTGGTGGCCATCCTCGCAGTGCGGGCGTTACGCTTGGGGCAAGGTGGACGCTGGGACGGTTGCATGTTCCGCCGGTGTGCTCCACAGACCGCCGCAGGCCTGTTATCCACGCATTGGAGATTGACCCATGCGGGTTCCTGTCCATGTTGCGGCGTCGGCACTATCATTACCGGTGTGTGATGGTCGCGGCCTAAGGCCCGAACCGATGGCCCCGCAGGAACATCCGGAGCGAATCTTGCTGAAGAAACGTCTCATCTTGATCCTCAAACTCACCGTCATGGTAGTGGTGTTTCTCTTCGTGTTTTACAAGCTGCGCGGCGCGTGGCAAACCGTGGGATCCCACCCCATCCATATCGACTGGAGCTTTGCCCCCCTGATTGGTCTGGCTTTTGTCGGGATTATGGCGACTAATGCACTGACCTGGCGGTGGCTGGCCTGGCGCATGGGAGACCGCAACCAAACTCTGCCGCTGCTGGGGGCCTACACCTTCAGTCAGGCGGGAAAATACGCTCCGGGCAAAGTTCTGCTGGTGCTGATGCGTATTGAGCGGACCCATCGCCTGGGCATGTCGCGTGAATTGTGCCTGCTTTCCACCCTGGTCGAAAATGCCATGTACAGCTTATCCGGAGGTTTGGTGGGGGCCATTGCCCTGATGTTTATCGCCCGGGATCATCCGCTGTATCTGGTTTTGTGCGGCCTGATGATTGTTGGTCTGCTGACGTTGTTTCATCCCAAGATTTTTTTTGGCATCGTCAATGCCGCCCTAAAATCCATGAAACGCGGGCCTATTCCGCCGAGTCGGCATTTCCGCAAGTTTGATATGGCTTGCGCGGTACTGATGTTTATGCCATCCTGGCTTTTCGGCGGTTTCGGGTTGTGGTCGGCGATCCATTGCGTACACGGCGTGTCGGCGCTGGAAATGTTCCCGCTGGCCGGCATTTTTGGTCTTTCGGTTACCTTGGGCATGTTAAGCATGTTTCCCGGCGGCTTGGGCGTGCGCGAAGCGGTGCAGGCCCTGTTTTTAATGCCGATCGTTCATTCGGCGGAACTCATTGTGGTGGCGGTGGCCCTGCCGCGGGTTTTTCAGATTACCGTGGAACTGACCTTGGCCATTCTGGGCGGGATCGTCTCTTCCCGCTATGGATCGCCGGTAAGCCCGCCGGTGGCGGAAACCGGGGGTTCAATGGCAGGGTCTATTCCGGCTGCGACCGGCCCCGCGGCTGTCGTTGTTCCCGCGGCCAGCCGCCCCGAGCCATCTGCGCCAATATCGGCATCATCCAACTCCTCGGATTGACGGTGAGCTTTGGCCATTTATTACCACAAAGCATTGTGGCAAGCGCAACGATGTTGTAACATTATGCCATGGAAATGAACCGAAACCATCTGGCGATTTTTCAGGCGGTGGCGGAAAAGGGCAGCTTCAGCCGGGCCGCGGAGGCGTTGGAAATCAGCCAGCCGGCGGTGTCCCGCCAGGTGGCGGAATTGGAATCGAAGTTGGGGTTACGGTTGCTCGATCGCCTGCCGCGTGGGACTTGCCTTACGCAGGCAGGGGTTCTTCTTTCGCAATATGTAGCTCAGATTCAGGCTTTGGAAAAAAATGCCGCCGCGGCCATGGCGGAAATGCGTGGTCTTAGCAGCGGTCGGATAACCATTGGGGCCAGCACCACCATTGGGGCGTATTTGTTGCCGCCGCTGGTGGCCGAATTTTCCCGCCGGAATCCCCGCATTGAAGTGCAGATTCGCATCGACAACACGCAGGTTATTCAGCAGGCTTTGCTGGCGGGTGATTTGCACATTGCCTTCACCGAAGGATTTGCCGAAGATCCGCATCTGCGGGCGACGGTATTTTACACGGACGAACTGGTGGCTATCGTACCGCCGGGACATGCGCTGCTGAAATTGCCGCACGTGAACTTGAAACAGTTTCTAGCCGAGCCGCTGATTTTACGGGAACCGGGCTCGGGCACCCGGGCGGTTATCGAAAGCTACATGTCCCGCGCCGGGGTGGTGCTGAAGCCGAAGCTGGAGTTGACCAGCACTGAAGCCATCAAGCATCTGGTGATGGCGGGTGCGGGGGTGGCCATCGTATCCGGGTTGACGGTGCAACTGGAAATCGCCTCCGGCCAACTTAGATCGCTGTCCCTGCAGGATTGCCGCATCCACCGTCCCCTGCATCAGCTTCTGGCATCCAACCGTTGGTCGGGCCCGGCGATGCAGGCATTTCTAAAAATGCTGGCCCAGAAACGTTACGCGGCGGAGATGGCCCAGCCGGCCAAGGCGTCAGCGGGCGGTAGCCGCGAGAAGGCTGCCGCGAGGCCGACGATTGGGACCAAGGCCGGTTCCAGGAAAATTTCGTGATGGCACTGCACGGCCACGGCCGAAGACGGGAGCATGACGACGACTTTTTACCGCAGGGGACGCAGAAGATGGGGGGCGCTGCGCGAGAAAGGAGATAGGTGAACAGGTGAATCCCGATTGGCGACTCTCCCGAACGGCGTTGGGCCTACGGGACATCGGGATTTCGGCATCCATGTCTTCCCGATATGCTGGTCCTCCAGCATCGGGATTTCGGCATCCATGCCTCAACGGTAGGGTGCGAGGAAGGCGGAATGCGCGGCCGGCGTAGAAATTTTCACGGGTTCTGCGGGCAACAAGGCTCCGATGTCATGGCGTGTCAAGCCCGTGGCCGCCAACCGGAGCCAACCACCTCATGGAATGGCCGTTGCGTTGACGGGGGCGCAGTCGCGGTGGCGATGTTTCCTCGCCGGAAGGGCGCTGGCGGGGCCGGCGGCGTTTAGGTATAAATCAACAATGGCTTTGGGTATTCAACAGCAATTGCAGAACTTGCGCCGGCAAATTCGCCATCATGATCGGAGGTACTATCAACTGGCCCAGCCGGAGATTTCCGATGCGCAATATGACGCTCTTTTCAGAGAACTTCAAACGCTGGAGGCGCAGCATCCCGAACTGATCACGCCGGATTCTCCCACGCAGCGTGTGGCGGGGCAACCGATAGCAGGTTTTAAGCCGGTACGGCACAGCATTGCCATGATCTCCATTGATAATACCTACACAGAAGCGGACCTGCTGGCCTTTGACAACCGGGTGAAAAAGCTGTTGGAAGGCCGCCCGTATACGTACGTTTGTGAGCCGAAAATTGACGGCGTGTCTCTTTCGCTGCGCTATGAAAACGGCGTGTTGGCGGTGGCGGCCACCCGCGGCGACGGCCAAACCGGAGATGATGTCACGGTGAACGCCCGGACCATACGTAACATTCCCCTGCGGCTGGAGCCGCCGGAAGCCGGCGGAAGCGACGTTGATTTTCCGCACATGATACCGCCGGTGGTGGAAATCCGTGGAGAAGTGTATTTATCGCGGGCCCGGTTTCTGGCCATCAATCAGCAGCAGGAGCAGGACGATGCCGAACTTTATGCCAACCCGCGCAATACCGCCGCGGGCACGCTGAAACTTTTAGATCCGCGTGTTGTGGCCGAGCGTAAGCTGGAGTTTGCCCCGCACGGGCAGGGGGTGGTGGAGGGGGTCAGCTTCACCAGTTATCGGCAATGGCTGGCGTGGCTGGCGGCCATCGGAATGCCCAAGACTCCACAGGTTACCATTGCCGCGGATATTCATGCCGCCATGATCTTTATCCGACAATTTGCCGAGATCAAAAAAAGCCTGCCGTTTGATACCGATGGGGTGGTCATCAAGCTCGACGATTTTGGGCAGCGCACGCTTTTGGGGACTACCGCCCGGGCCCCGCGCTGGTGCATAGCCTTTAAGTATCAGCCGGAGCAGGCGCAAACGGAACTGGCCCGGGTGGTCTTTCAGGTGGGAAAGACCGGTACGATTACCCCGGTGGCGGAATTTGAACCACCGGTATTTATCAGCGGCACTCAGGTGTATCGAGCCAGCCTGCATAATTTTGATGAAATCGCGCGGAAAGATCTGCGACTCCACGATCAGGTGATGGTGGAAAAAGCCGGCGAAGTCATTCCCTACGTGGTGGGCCATGTTCCCGCGGCCCGACCGGCCCACGCCGCCGCCATTACCGCACCTACCCAATGTCCGGCGTGCCACGGGGCGGTGGTGCGGGAGGGGGGCTTTGTGCGCTGCAGCAATGTGGACTGCCCCGCGCAACTGGCCCAGCGGCTGCGATTCTTCGGTGGCCGCAACCAGATGGATATTGAAAATCTCGGCCCGGCGATTATTGATCAACTGGTGGCTACGGGCAAGGTGAAATCCGTGGCCGATTTATACCGTTTGCAAATGGATGATTTGCTGGCCTTGGAGCGAATGGGGGAAAAGTCGGCCCACGGCCTGCTGGCGGCCATTGAAGCCAGCAAAGCCGCGGGGCTGGAACGCCTGCTTTCGGGCCTGGGAATTTTACATGTGGGCACACGTACGGCCGCGGTTTTGGCGCGGCACTTTCCCAGCATCGACGCTTTGGCCGGGGCCGGCGTGCAAGAGTTGCAGGCGGTGCCGGATATCGGACCGGTGGTGGGTGCGTCGATTCATGATTTTCTTCATGTCCGGGGCGGTCTAAAACTGTTGCGGGAATTGGCGTCGCTGGGTGTGGCCACGGGCGCGGTGCGGGTTGCGGGGTCCGCCCCAACCGGCGGGGCCTTGGCGGGTAAAACGGTGGTGGTGACGGGTACGCTGAAACACTTTACCCGCCACCAGATCAACGAGTTTATTGCGGCGCACGGCGGCGTGCCCGCGGAGGCCGTTACCAAAAAAACCTCTCTGGTGCTGGCCGGGGCGGAGGCCGGGTCCAAACTGGAAAAGGCCCGCAAACTCGGTGTGGCCATCATCGACGAAGAGACGCTGCTGGCCATGACCGGCCCAGCATCATGGCCGGGCCAATAGTACGCCCAGGATCCTTAGGCGCAAGCACATAAGGGCAACCGGCTGGCGATACGTACTGAAAATGATGGCCGAACCCGGATGGCGGCGGGAACGCGGCTACAAGCGCCGTCAGGGTTCCAGCGGCAATTCGGCCAGCAGCGAGGTTAGGTCCAGCGGCGCTGTTTTCATGGCCAGACCACCATCAGCGGCGCGCGGCCAAAGCTCAGGCGGACGGTCCCAATAGAGTTCCACACCCTTGCCGTCCGGGTCGCTTAAGTACAGTGCTTCGCTTACTCCATGGTCGCTGGCCCCGTGCAGCGGTATCTTTGCGGCCAAGACTCGCCGACAAGCGTCGGCCAGATGTCGGCGTGTGGGATACAAGATTGCCAGATGATATAGACCCACAGAGCCTGGGGGCGGGGCTTGGCCGCCCAGACTTTCCCAGGTATTCAGGCCAATATGATGGTGGTACCCGCCCGCCGCCAGGAATACCGCGCTGGTGCCATACCACTGAGTCACGGCAAACCCCAGCACATCGCGATAGAAACGCAGCGCACGGTCAATATCCGCCACCTTCAAATGCACATGGCCGATGCGGACTGCGGTAGAGATCGGACGAAAGTTGTTGTTGGCGGACATTTCAACAGGCTGATTGGTTTTCATTTCACACTCCCATTTATTAAGGGACCGGGCAAAAATAACTTCACACTTTCCGGCTGGTCCTTTTGGCCGCTGGCTTCGTTGTTCGCTTCTTACAGACCCACTGGCGGGGTATGCGCGGCGCTCACGCCTCGCCAGCGGTAACAAAATTCCTGCGCCGTAAAGCCCGAATTTATTTTTGCTCGGTCCCTAAGTGGCAGGCCGGACCTGGTTGGTTCCGGAATCGCTGGGATCTGGCGGATTTGCCCCCTCCTGGCCGACGGGCAACTTTAAGCGCAGGAGCTTGACCTTACGGACATCCGAATCCATCACAGTGATGGTGATATCGTCGATTTGCACCTGTTCCCCGCGAATGGGTATGGTGCCGAGCATATTGATGACCAGGCCGCCGAGGGTTTGGTATTCCTGATTTTCCGGCAACTGCAAATTCAATTCGCGGTTCAGGTCGGTCACGTTCATGCGGGCGTCCACATCCACCGTGACCGGGTCAATGCGCTTGAGGGTATGCACCGATGCTTTTTCATACTCGTCGGCAATGTCGCCGACAATTTCTTCCAGAATGTCTTCGCTGGTAATCAGGCCCGCGGTACCGCCGAATTCGTCCAGAACGATGGCAATATGGACGCGCTGGGCGAGAAATTGCCGCAGCAGATCGCGCAGCGGCTTGGAATGCGGCACAAACAGAGGTGGCCGCATCAACTGCCGGATGTTAAACGGCTGCGGGGGTTGACTGGTGCCGAGCAGACTTAGCAAGTCCTTAGCGTAAATAATGCCCAGAATATTGTCTAAGTTACCGTCATGCACCGGCAAACGGGCCAGACCGTCGCGCAGAACCTTGTCCCGAATTTCTTCCAGGGTGGCATGGATGGATGCGGTAATCATATCCGTTCGCGGGGTCATGATCTGGCTGACTTGCAGATCGCGAAAGCTGATGATGCCCTCAATCATTTTCTTTTGCTCTTCATCCACGGCTCCTTCCGCAGTGCCTTCGGAGACTGCGGCGAGAATTTCCGCCTTACTTTCCACGGCTTCCTGGGCGGGGGAACCCGGCACAGGGGCGTCGGCTAGGCGGCGCACCAGCTCATCAAAGAGCCGCAAAAACCCGATGAGTGGAACCAGGGCCACAGAGGCCAGCCGCAGCGACGGCCAGAGTGCGGCAATCAGGGCTTCACCGGCATAACCTGCCCAGGCGTAGGGAATGGCCACGGAAAAGATTAAGATAAGCAGACCCGCGGGAAGGGAGGCGATGAATAATCGCAGCAGGGCGGAAGGAGAGGCGGTGCCGTTCAGGGCCGCAAACACGCTGACCACGATGGCCAGATTGAAGAGAACCCGCAAGATGGTGGCGGTTAAAACCAGCGGATCGAGTTGGCCCAGAATCTGATCCAGTGCGGCAGCGCGATGCCGCTTGAGCAACTCGCGCTCCAGCCCCAGCCTGGAAACGGTGCGCAAGGCATAGGCGGCCGTGGACGCCAGAAGCGTACCGAGGATTTCCGGTAATAAAAGCCACCAACACCAATTCACGCCCGCACCATCGTATTGCCAACACCCTTCAGGAGGGTTTGTAGTTCCGCATTCGCTCCAGCCGCATATACCGGCCCTATGCCCAAGGCTAACAGAATCTGGTCTTCCCGTCGATGGATTCTTCGGGCCTGCCGGGCGGTGCGATCATCATAACCCTGCACATGGAGCAGGCTGTGAATCGCGTACAAGAGTACCTCCCAAGCCACCGGATGGTGGAATTGGCGGGCTTGTCTGCGGGCTACATCCCGGCCAATAAGCGTTTCCAGCTCGAGACAGCGGCGGTCGGTGGTGTGGTCGCGCCAATCAAAGGTCAGCACATCCGTGGTGGTGTTGATACCGAGGGTACGCTGGTGCATTTCGGTCATCGCGGCATCTCCAATGAGGTAAATGCGCCAGGTGCCGCTACGGGCCGCGGTCATCGCCAGGGCGAGGCGCAGTTTTTTTTTCAGCCACGACGTGGTCAAGGGATCGCGGTTGGACTGCCCCCTGGCCGCAGATTTGATCTGGTGCCGGGGCAAGCCGCTGATAGTGATTTGAATGGTCATGTCAGGCGGGTCGTAAAACAGCCAGCGGCTTGGGATAGGTCAGGCGGCCATGGTAGACGCCGGCCAGGGTGCGGACGATCGATTCCTCAATTTTGGATAAATCCACCAACGTCAAATCGCAGCGCTCAAATTGCTGGTCCAGAAGGCGTTTGTAAATAAGTTGGTGCGCGGCGGATTCAATGCGCCCGGCCGTGGCTTCGGGCAGGGAACGCACCGTGCTTTCAACGGCGTCACAAATCATCACAATGGCGGTTTCGCGGGATTGCGGCTTGGGGCCGGGATAGCGAAAATCGGTCTCGGCGACCTGGCCATGTATGCCCCCGGTCAGGGCCTGTTTGGCCTGTTGATCGCGTGCGGCATGAAAGAACGGTTCCACCAGCGTGGTGCCATGGTGTTCGGCGATAAAATTGCACACTTGGGCGGGCAGGCGAAATTCGTGCGCCAATTCAATACCGTCTTTCACGTGCCCAATGATAATCAGATGGCTCATGGTGGGAGCGAGCTTGTCATGGCGATTGGGCCGGCCAGCCATATTTTCTATGAAGTAGTCGGGCTTCACGAGTTTGCCGATGTCGTGGTAATACGCCCCCACCCGGCAAAGCAGGGCGTTGGCCCCCACGGATCGGGCGGCCGCTTCGGCCATGATGCCGACGATTAACGAGTGATTGAACGTGCCTGGCGCTTCAATAGCCATGCGGCGGAGCAAGGGATGGTTGGTATCGGAAAGTTCCAGCAGGGTCATGGCGGTAGCCACATGGAAGGCCCGCTCAATGAGCGGCAGCAGTCCCAAGGCCAGAAAAGTGGCGGCCATCGCCGCGATTACACTCATGAGCATACGCCGCTGCAAGCCCTGGCCGGGGGAGCGCAAAGCCAAGGTTGGCCAATGGATGGCCGCCGCGGGCATGGGTAAGCCGGCGGCCAGCGTCTGGGCCAGAATAGCCACCAGCATTGCCAGCGCCGCCAATCCACCGATTTTCAGGAGTTTTGAGCGCGTTCTGATTTCGGCCAGGCTGAAGGTTAAGACGGTCATTCCAGCCAGAGCGGTGATAAAAAAAGCCAGTCCACGCTGCACGGCCCAGGCCACCAGCAACGCATTGATCGCCGCAAGCCCCCAGGCCAAACGCCCGCCGCTGACAATGGCGAAAATAATGGCCGCCAGAAGCAGCGGCAGCAAAGCCAGCAGGCAGGTCAAATGGGCGAGTCCCAGCCATTGTCCAAGTCGTGCGGTCACCAGGGTTATCAACATCAGGCCGGCAAAGGCGGCCAATCGGGTGATGCTGCGGAGTTCATGTTCCCGGCTGATGACGTAAAGGGCCAGGATGAAGGACAAGAGCAACAATACCGCCACCCGGGCCGGCCGGGTCAGCAGGGTCCACCAGGGATGGGCCGTGTGCAGTTGCTGGAGGTAGCTCTGGCGGGCGGCGGCGAGAAGTTGGCGGTCGCCGGCGGTTAGAACGCGGCCCGCCGGGATCAAAAGCTCCCCACGGTGGAACACAATGGCGGTGGCCGGGACTTTGGCGGCATTGGCCATGGCCAGACGGTGCGTGGCCGTGGCGTCAAAGGTGTACGTAGGCTGGTGGAGATTGGCCAGATATTGGATAAAGCACTTGCGTACCGGAACGGGGAAGTAGGTGGCCACCCAGGGAGCAAGGGATTTTTGCGCGGTGCCTAAAATCAGCAAATTGTTAATGGAAATTGACCGCTTGGATGGGGCCAGAAACACGGTTGAAGCAGAGCCGGCGGCGATGCGGTTAAAATCGGTGCGGGTCACCACTGGATGTTCGCGCAGGCTCGTCACCAAGCCTTGGACCAATTGTTGATAAGATGCCGCGTGATGCGGCGCGGCCTGCTGCTTGAGCCAGGCCAACGCGGCCACCGACATCTCCGGAAACCGTTGGGCGACGCTGGCTGGTAAATCGGAGAGCGTGGCGGCGTGGGCTACTTGGCCGGGCAAGGTCTTCAAGGTTCTGGCAATGCTCGCCAACACCCGTCCGTCGTCGGTGGGGATGAGAATGGGGGGCGTGCGCAAACGCACCTGCCGGCGCAATTCCGCTAGCGCCAGTTCATTGGGAATGGTGAAATGGACCGGCGAAAAAATAGGCTCTTGAAGCAGGCCCCGCGGCCCGGACCGGGCCGGACGCCCGGGAATAAATCCGATCAACAGCGCCAGCAAGAAGAATATCACGGTGCCGATGGTTACCCGGGCCTGCCAGGGGGTAAGTTTCCACAATGGATCGCGGCGGGTGGTTGGCTCATCCACCACCGCCCGACGCCTGGGGCTTTGTTTTTGAAACCACATAATCTTCACGCCGACTTTCGCCGCGTGTTCCGGTCAGACCTGCCGTCCGCAGAGCGGCTCATGGAGTGTACGCCTGCACCCTTTTTGGTTCCGAGAGAGCGCGGCCGGCGGGAGGCACTTTACATGGGACGACGTTTGATGGTTTGGTCGTACATGGCCAGCAGTTTTTGCTTATCAAAAACCATTTCCTCACGGGTCATTCCCACCAGATCGTATTCGTAGGTTAACTCAATGGCATCCACGGGGCAGGCCTCTTCGCACATGCCGCAGTAGATGCAGCGTAATTCATCAATATCAAACTTCACCGGGTATTTTTCGCGATCGGGCCAGGAGGCGGGGGCGGCCTGGCCTACAATGTGGATGCAATGGGCCGGGCAGGCCGTGGCACACATATAACAGGCCACACATTTAACGCGATCCTGTTCATCGCGGTTAAGCCGGTGAACCCCCCGATAGCGATGCACGTCCATGCCTTGTTCCAGCACGGGGTGATTTTCCCGTCGATCTTCCGGATACTCTATGGTGCGCACCTGGCCACCGACGGAGCGAAATAAATGCCCGATGGTAGTCCCCAAACCGCTAAGGACCGCGGGCAGGAAGGTATTTTCGACCGCCGAAAGCCGGGGCGGCTCTAGTTGAATCACGTCCTGCATCTTCATGGTGTAATTCCGATCAATGAACAGTACATTTCCCTTATCCTTGATTATTTTAGGGGATTTGCCCGCGAAAATCCAACGGTGCAAGACCGGCTGGAAGGAACCGGAGGGCAAGGGGCGGCCGGTGGGCATCGGTGGCCAGATACAGGCTTAGCGTGGATGACAGAGGCTGGTCTGGGGGGGGCCGCATAGCGGCGGCCAATTGCCTGGCGCGACTTTTGCCGTTTTTGAGAGGTGTACATGGTCGAATCCTATAAACTTCGTTATTGCGGATATAATTTTTGTTTTCACGGTGTTTTGTATGGATGTGCAGAAAGGTCGGGCCAGCTTCCAAGGCTGGTGAAATCAGGCTTTTCGGTTCTTCCAACAAATGGCGAAAGTCGAGCTAACGCCTGAAGTTGACTGGTACAAGTCGTGACGTTCGCGGATAATTACGCACATTGGCCGGGTGCTATAGGAGAAACAAGCCATGCCGGATTGGACGCTTTCCGCATTTTCTGATGAGGCCGGGGCCTCCTGCGAGCAGCAAATTGCGGCGCTGCAACGGGCCCACATTTCACGGATGGATTTGCGGTCCATCGACAACGTCAATTGCACTGTACTGCCGGTACCGCACGCCAAGGAGGTACGCAAAAAGCTGGATGCGGCGGGAATTCAGGTGCAGATGTTCGGCAGCCCGATCGGGAAAATTGATATCGCCGATGATTTTTCCATGGATGTTGAAAAGCTCAAACATCTGGGGCAACTGGCCCCGGTGCTCGGCTGCCACGCGGTGCGAATTTTCAGCTATTACAACAAAACCAACCGGCCGCACGATGCCTGGAGGGACGAATCCCTGCGGCGGCTGCGCGAGCTATCGGCCTTGGCCGATACCCTTAAGCTGGTGCTGTACCACGAAAATGAGCGGCATATTTTTGGGGACTTGTGCGAGGATGTGCAGACCATTGCCCGGGAGTTGCGCCAGCCGGGTGGAGTGTTCCGAATGATTTTTGATTTCGATAACTATACGCAGTCTGGCGAAAATGCCTGGGAAAACTGGGTGCGGCTGGGCCGGGTCACGGATGCCTTTCACCTGAAGGATTCACGCGGCGGGCAGCATCATCCGGCGGGGCAGGGCGATGGATACGTGCGGGAGATCTTAGTCGATGCCCTGAAGCGCCACTGGAAGGGGCCGCTGGCTGTGGAGCCGCATTTGTCTCATTCCGGCGCGGTGGCGGTGACCGGGCCGTCCGGCAGGGCCAACATGGTGTATTCAAAAATGCCGCTCGCGGAATCCTTCCACATCGCCTGTACGGCGGCAACGGGCCTGCTGGACCAGGTAGGAGCATCCTACCACTAAAGCGTTGCGGGACGGCGGAGATAAACCGCCGGAATCCATCATGAGGACCACTGCATGGCCGAAATCCCTCCACCGGATGCAGAGCGTGCGCCGGACCCGTCGGCGGCCGCAAATTTAGCCGAGCAGATTCGTCGCGGGCGGATGCTTTTTATCGCCATGGCCGTGGCCTATACGCTGGGCAATTTCAATGACAATTTCAACAAGCAGGCGGTAAGCCTGCTGGCGCTTAGCCACCATCATACAGGCCTGCCGGGTGTGATCACCATTTTGTTTACGGTGCCATTTCTGCTGTTTTATGCGGCGGCGGGATGGCTGGCTGATCGATTTCCACGGCGCAATGTGATTATCATCTCCAAGGTCATGGAACTGGTGTTTTTGGGCCTGGGCGGGGTGGGAATTATGACACTCAACTGGCCGCTGATCGTGGCGGTTATTTTTCTCATGGCTTTGCAGGCCACGATTTTCGGCCCGGCTTTAAGCGGCTGTATTCCGGATGTTTATCCGGAAAGTTATGTGGTTCATGCCAACGCCCGGCTCACCTCCGCGACGACCGCCGGTATTTTGCTGGGCGTGGTGGCAGCGGGCCTGGCCCTGAATCTCAAGGGTACTTTTCACGGTCTGCCGCTGGGGCGTTTGGTTGCCGCAGGTTCGCTGGTGGGGGTATCGGTGCTGGGGCTGTTGGTGAGTTTTGGAGTTCCCTATCGGCCGGCGGGCAACCCGCAAGAGCCTTTTCCCTGGGCCGGCCCCTGGAGTTCGCTGGAGGATTTGTGGGATCTGCGAACGGATGGCCTGTTGACGGCGGCGGTCATCACGTATACGTATTTCTGGTTTATTGCCGGCCTGCAGATTCTTTTTATTAATAAAATGGGGAAGGTGCAGTTCGGCCTCAACGACGCCACCACCAGTTATCTGGCCTTGGCGGAAATGCTTGGAGTGGTGATTGGAGCCATGGCGGCGGGAAAGGTAATCGCCCGGGACAATGGCCTGTGGGTGACGCCCGGAGCCACCGCGGCGCTGGGTCTATTTTTGTGTTTGTCGGGGCTGGCGCCGTTTTTGCCGGAACATGGGCGCATTATTTTCCTGTTGTCCATGCTGGCCTGTGCGGGTGTGGCGGGGGGGCTGATGATGGTGCCGCTGGGAAGCTTTTTTCAGACCAGGCCGGCCCCCCAGAAACGCGGACGGGTGATTGCCGCGGCGGGCTTTGCCTCGTCGGTGGGCCTGCTGGCGGCGGGAATTATTTACATTCCCCTGCAGAAATACCTCCAGTCATCCACCATTTTTATACTCATGGGGCTGCTGACCTTGCCCGCGGCCCTGGCTGTGGTACCGTTTTTCGGCAGGCGCAAGCCCGGCCGGCCGCGATGGGCGGCCCAATGGTTGTGCCTGGTGGTTCGGCGTGTGTTGGCGCTGCGCTATCGGGTGAGCCTGAAGGGTGTACCGCAGGTCAAGGCCCGCGGCACCCAGGGTATTTTGTTTTTGCCCAATCATCCCGCCCTGATTGATCCGGTCATTGTTTTGTCCTACCTGCACGGAACCTTCGGCGTGCGCCCTCTGGCCTTGGAAAACCAGATCAACAAGCCGCTGGTTCGCCCCTTGGCCGATCTGCTGGGTGTTTTGCCAATTCCGGATATGTCCAGTACGGACGTGGCCAATACCAACAAAGCACAGCAGGCCATTGAACTCTGTATTGAAGCCTTGGCCCGCGGCGAAAATGTACTATTGTACCCGGCGGGGCGCATTATGCGCCAGCAGGTAGAGACGCTCGGTGGCGTGAGTGCGGTTTATCGAATTCTGGCCAGGCTGCCGGATATACGGGTGGTCCTTGTGCGTACCACCGGCTTGTGGGGCAGCGGGTTTGGCTGGGCGGCTGGAACACCCCCGCAACTTGGCCGGGGCCTGATGAAACATATTCCGTCGCTGCTGGCCAACGGCGTGTGTTTTGCGCCCAAACGGGAAGTGCGCATGGAACTTGTGGAACCGGCGGATTTACCCAGACGCGCCGATAAAGCTACGCTCAATGGATATCTGGATGCGTTTTACAACCAGGCGGCACCGCCGGCACTTTACGTGCCGTACAGTCGGTGGGAAAAAGGCGGCCGCCGCGAAATGCCGCCGCGTCCGTCCCGCGCTGCCGGCGCTACGGCGGCTGAAGTGCCGCCGGCGACCCGAGAGATGGTGCTGGATTATCTGCGCGAGGTCACCGGCGTGTCGAATCTGCAAGACCATCAACAGTTGGCCCGCGATGTGGGTCTGGATAGCCTGGCCACCGCCGAGATTATCTTCTGGCTCGAAAAAGAATTTGCCGTGCAGGTGCCCAGTGTGGAAGCGGTGCATACGGTGGGTGATGTGTTGATGGCGGCGTGCGGAAAACTCGCGGGCACATCGGCGGATACGCAAGTGCCGCCGGCACCGGCCCGGTGGCTGGCCCAGCCGGCCCGGGTGCGGGCACATGTGCCGGCGGGCACCACCGTACAGGAGGTATTTTTGGCCCAAGCCGGCCGAAACCCCGGGCGCGTGATTGTGGCCGACATGCAGCACGGTGTCCGCACGTATCGGGATATGATGACCTCCATTTTGGCCCTGCAACCGAAAATAGCGGCTATGCCGGGGCAATACGTGGGCATTTTGTTGCCGGCCTCGGTAGCGGCGGACATTACTTTTTTAGCGGTTCTTTTTGCCGGTAAAACGCCGGTGATGGTGAACTGGACCGCCGGCCAGCGCAACGTACGACATGGTCTGGACCTGTTAGAGGTTCAGAAAGTATTGACGGCCGAGGCACTGGTGCGGCGGCTCTCGGCCCAGGGCATTGATTTGACCGCGTTGCAGGACCGCCTGGTGCCTTTGGAGGGGTTGGCAGCTTCCATGAGCGTATGGGAAAAACTTGCCGCCGCGGTTCGGGCGCGGTTTTCGTGGCGGGCACTGCGCCGCTGCACGCCAACGCCCAACGCGGTGGTGCTTTTCACCAGCGGATCGGAGGCTTTACCCAAGGCCGTGCCCCTTACCCATACCAATTTATTAACCAACATCCGCGACGCGCTGGAGAGTTTCACAATATGGGAAGGCGATCGCTTTTTGGGCATGTTGCCGCCTTTTCATTCCTTTGGTATCACCGCGACCATGCTTTTGCCGTTGCTTGCCGGAGTGAAGGTGGTGCATTACCCCAATCCCAATGAAGGGGCAACTCTGGCCAAAATTATTCCCGCCTATCGGGTAACTATTTTATTGGCAACCCCCACCTTTGTTGCCAATATTGTGCGCTGCCAGGGCTGCGATTTAACCAGTGTTCGTCTGTGTGTGACCGGGGCGGAGAGATGCCCGCAGGAACTGCGGGAGGCGCTCAAGATAAGCTGTCCACGGGCGGTGGTTCTGGAAGGTTATGGCATTACGGAGTGTTCGCCCTTTGTGGCGGTGGTGCGGGAAGATGATCTGCGGCCGGGCACAATCGGTAAACCTCTGCCCTCCGTCACCGTCGCGGTGGTCCACCCGGATACCGGCCAGGCGGTTGGGCCGGATGAAACCGGCATGTTGTTGGTTCGCGGTCCAAGCATTTTCGGCGGCTATTTGCATTACGACGGCCCCTGCCCGTTTGAACCATGGAATGGTCAAATCTGGTACCGCACCGGTGATTTGGTCAAGGCTGATGCCCAGGGACGCTTGACGTTTGTGGGCCGACTGAAGCGCTTTGTGAAAATCGGCGGGGAGATGATTTCACTGCCGGCTATCGAAGAGGTATTGGGTCGAGCGTATGGCCGACCGGAGGACAAGGGTCCGTGCCTGGCGGTGTTGCCTACGCCCGACGAGAGCTATCCGGAACTGGTTTTGCTGACCATTCGCCCCCTGGATCGGGCGCAGGTGAATCAGGCGATTGGTCGGGCCGGGCTTTCCGGATTGCACAACATACGCATCGTGCGGCAGGTCGAACAGATTCCCGTTTTAGGGACCGGCAAAACCGACTACCAAACGCTGGCAAGGCTGCTTAGCAGCGCGGGATAGTCGTGGCCGCACTAATGTATGTGGTCTGCGCCTGGCGATTCTTGTGGCAATCGCCGCCCCAAAATGAAGATGGTCACCAAGCCAATAACCGTGCTACCCCCGAGGATAGACGCGACCGTGGCACCCCCACTGCCCGGTACCAGGCACGTGATGATCACCGCGGCGGCCAACCCCGCCAAGCCGATGGCCAACGCAAAAAATTGGCCCATTCTGGCCTCTTTTCGAGCGGCATTGGCGTCTATGATGCGGGCATCGATCGCCTTTGACTGCAAGGCGTGCCGATGGGCCTGCTCCGCTTCCGCCATTCTGATGATTCGATTGGCGCTGCCAGGCAACAAGCGCTCATAGTCCGCCAGCACATCCGGCGGTGGTATCGGCCCCGAGATCTCGGTGCGAATTGCAGTTCCTGACACGATGGAACTCTCGGTGCCCCCGTCGGGGTCGTTGGCCGACATCAATCACTCCGTATTTAAGCTGCGCCGTTGAGTGTTATTGGTTTGATGCCTGCTGGAAAATATCTTCAAAGCGTGGGAAATATCTGAGCCAACCGCCACCCAATCACCATGCAGCGCCTCGACCTCCGTTTCGAGGGGCCGGCCTCCCAAGAACTCTGGTGGGGACTCGCGGGGCATGATCATCATCACCGAACCGGCCCCACGGATAAAATTGTGCAATCTGGCTTTCGTCATCATAGGGAATTATAGCGTAGCGAGGGGCGAATTGCAATGAAGCCTCAGAGTAAGGTAAATCAACCTTTCGCCCGCGTTAAACAGCGGATCTCACCCGTGGGTCCCACCTCGCCTGAATTTCCTCCCATCCCAACTCCACAGCCGGGCCGTGTCCCGCGGCTTTCACTGTTTCTTCACGCTGACCAACTGCTGCGTGAGCAGTCGGGCTAGACTTTCCACAATCTGCTGGCGATGCACGCCGGCCAAGGCCAGGGCAATCTGGGTTTCCATCAGGCCAAACGGGATGCCGGTGTCGTAGCGTTCTCCGAGAACCTCAAAGCACGTATAATCAGAGCTTTCCTGACGGAGCATTTCCTGGGCGCTGGTGAGTTGAATTTCATTATTTTCCCGAAGATTATCGCGAATGTTCCGGCCAAGAATTTCCATGAGCCTGGGCGGAAAAACATGCATGCCGAAGTGGCACAGGTATTGGTTCGGCGGCAACCCCGGCGTGACTAGATTTCGTCGGGCAAAATCCACGGACGGCTTTTCCTGGATCAATTCCACCCGGTGCAACCGCGAACCATCGTTAAGCGGTGCGCCGCGCATGGCACCAAAGAGATGCAGCAGGCCGGCGGGAGTGGCTTTGACGGCGGAAACCGCCTGGCTGCCGGCACGCTGATAGGCGTGAATCAACTGCTGGGCACAGCGCTCCGGTTCGCCGCTGATGTAAATATGATCGCCCAGCAGCAGTAAAAAAGGATCGTCACCGACAAATTGCGCCGCCTGAAACACCGCGTGGCCGTACCCTTGCGGGCTTTCCTGAACCGCAAAGTGCATGGCCGCCTGCATACGGCCGAGTTTGGCCGATTCCTGGATCGCCCATTCTTTTCCGGCAAAGGCGGGCAGCAGATCTTTTTCCATCGCCCGGAAATACTGTCGGAATTGATGTTCATCGCCTGGTGAAACGACAATGCATATCTGTTCCACACCGGCATCGAGGGCTTCTTCAGCGATAATTTGAATAACGGGCTTGGTCAGGCCGTCGCGGTCCACCAGCGGCAGCATTTCTTTTTGCATGACCGAGGTGGCGGGGTATTGGCGCGTACCACGGCCGGCGGCGGTAATAACGGCTTTTTTAACAGGTTTCAAGAGGACTCCTTGTGCAAGCCATTATTCGGGTTGCGGGTAAACGCGGTGGCCAGTCCCGAATCATGCCCAATCCCGGTCAGGAAGCGGGTGGCCGGATCAACGGTCCGCACCAGCCAAAAGATAATCCATCAGGTCGTAGCCACGGTCAATATGCAGATCGCTTTGTATGGCGGCGGCTTCGGTATAGGGGCGGGCGATGGCGGATTTACGCTGGGTGCCGGCCATGGCAAACGGCACCGGGGCCTCATGGTGTTTGCGGGTGGCGCATTGGGTGGCATGGTCGGGCATGATCAGCAACCGCCATTGCGGCATCCGGGATAACTTTTCCAGCAAAGGCCCGACCACAAATTTATCGATGGCTTCAATGGCGGCGATTTTGGTGGCGAAGTCGCCTTGATGGCTGGCTTCGTCCGGAGCTTCCACGTGACAGCAGACCAGATCGTACTCTTCCAAGGCCTGGCAGGCGTAGCGGCCCTGGGCGGCGTAATCGGTATCGTGATAGCTGGTAATGCCCGGGACCGCAATGTTTTGCCAGCCGATGAGGTTGGCGATTCCCCGAAGCAGATCCACCGCCGTGATCATCGCCCCGCTTTTGCCGAACCTGGTTTTAAACGAGGGGATATTGGCCGCGTGTCCCTGGCCCCAGAGCCAGATGTCGGTGGCGGGGTTTTCACCGAGTTGGCGGCGCACGAGGTTGACTTCATGCTGGGCCAGGACGCGATGGCCGGCTTCCATGATTTTGAGTATGTCGGCCGCACCAGCGCCGCGGGGTCGGTAATCGCGGACCGGTTGTTCTGGAATATCGTGTGGAGGGGTGGTCTGGAGGCGGGAAAAATCTCCGCCATGATAGACCATGAGATTGCGGTAGCTTACGCCGGGGAAAAATTCCACCGGCATCGTCGGCACCAGAGCCATGGCTTCCTGGCGCACCGCCTCGAGAAGCACGCGGGCTTCTTTATCGGCAATGTGGCCCGCGGAATGATCGATCATCACCTGATCGATGAGGGTGACGAGGTTGCAGCGAAAGGCCCAGTCTTGCGGCCCAAGGGCCAGCCCCATGGCCGCCGCCTCCAGCGGAGCCCGTCCGGGATGATACTCGGCGGGGTTGTAACCCAGCAGACACAAAGTGCATACATCGCTGCCGGCGGCATAACCCGGGGGCGTGGTACGCACAGTGCCGATCCGGCCCATCCGCGCCACTTCATCCATATTGGGTTTGCTGGCCACTTGCAACGGGGTTTGATCGCCGAGTTCCGCCAGCGGGCTGTCCGCGGCACCATCGGGTATGACAATGGCATATTTCATGGTCATGTTTGCATCCTTGAGAGAGCCTAACAGAGCATTGTGGGGCATTGAATTTTTACGGTTCCATGATGCGGATGCGGACGGTGTGTCCGCGAATACACCGAAGGCGGTCGATTTTTTTTACGGCACGGGTGACCGCTCCATCGCGGGCCTCATGGGTGATGACCACCAGTGGCACGTATTGGCCGACCCTGGATTCATGCTGCACCACGGCCGCAATGCTGATGCCTTCTTTGCCCAGAATACCGGTGATGTGGTGCATGACACCCGGTACATCCAGCGCGGTCATGCGCAGGTAATTGCGCGATAGAATGTCGCGGGTGGGAACGATGGGCATGGATTTGCGACGGGTCAGCAGGGGCAGACCCGCAAAAACCATGGCCGCGGTGCCCATGGAGGCCTCGACAATATCCGCGATGACCGCACTGGCCGTGGGCTGCGGCCCGGCCCCCCGGCCATAATAAATGGTTTGACCGGCGGCATGGCCGGAAACGCTGATGGCGTTGAAGGCTCCATTGACATTCGCCAGTAGCTGCTTTTGATCCAGAAAGGTGGGGTGAACGCGCAGCGAGATGCCATGATCTGATTTTTCGGCAATCGCCAGCAGCTTGCACACGTAGCCCAGTTCCCGGCCATACTTAAGATCTTGATCCTGAAGGCCATGAATGCCACTAACTTCAATGTGTGAAAACGAGACCTTCACCCCGAACGCCAACGCCGCCAGTATGGCGAGTTTGTGGGCGCTGTCGGTGCCGTTGACATCCAGCGTGGGATCCGCTTCGGCATAGCCGGCCGCCTGAGCCTCCGCGAGGGCCTCGGTATAGGTGCGTTGGGAGGCGGACATTTCGGTAAGAATGTAATTACAGGTTCCGTTGACAATACCGATGACCCTCTGAATATCGTTGGCCACCAGGCCGCGTGTCAAGGCCATGATGATGGGAATGGCACCACCGCAGGAGGCCTCAAAACAGACGGCGCGACGGGCCTTCATCGCCGCGGCGAAGAGTTCCGCGCCGTGCACCGCCAAAAGATGTTTATTGGCTGTTACCAGATGTTTACCCGCCCGCAGGGCCGCTAAAGCCAGCGTGCGGGCCGGCTCCAACCCGCCGATTAGTTCCACCACCACATCCACGGTTGGATCCGCCCAGATGTCGGCGGGGTTGGTGGTCCAAAGCCGAGCGGGAGCCTTAACCGCACGTTTGCGCCGACGGTTGCGCACCAGAATGTGTTTGAGTTCCAGAGACTGGCCGGAGCGCTCCTGGAGAAGTTTTTTTTCCGTCAGCAGCATTTCCGCCACGGCGGTGCCCACGGTCCCGCAACCCAGCAGAGCCAACCCGGTTTTCATTACACACTCCGTACCCATGGCGTTTCCGTGGCCGTGGTTGCAAATCACCAGGGCCCGGCGGCACCAAGCGCCTAACACGGTAACATGACCGCCCACGGCTGAAAAGCCTCAAGGGTCGGTGTGGGCAGGGCCAAACCTAAATTCGGGCACTGCCTGCTGGTGGAACAGAGCGGGGAAAGGTGTAATCTCGCCGACGGCCGGATGGACTTTAGCGCCGAGAGAGAACGGCCGCCGTGGCCCGTAGGCGTGGCGATCATCATCGACGAAAAAGACCTGTTGACGGCTATTGCCGCGCTGGGTAACGTGGTGGGGTACATCGGGGCACCGGGGACAACGTGAGTGGTTCGAGGCCTGCCAAGTGTTGTGCCAACGCTTGGTCTGGAAATCTCAAGCAGGTGACTGACCCTAGCTTTTCGCCAAACATCCACCCAAGGGGTTGAAATGGAAAACCTACACGCTCAAGCCCGGCATTGTTTACAAATACGTTGAGCCAATCAATTTGAGTTGCATGTTCGACATGAGCTTGGCTGGCGTTTACCGCGTGCGTGTGGAACTTCCACGCACGCACATCTGGTCGCCTTGGGCAAAGGTAACGGTTTCGCAATACTGAGACCGGCTCGGTACCGTTCTCTTAGCCTGTAGGCCAGCACGCCGGCTTTCAGCCAACAGCGATTGGTCCGTTTCAAGTGTGTGGTACAAGCCGCTTTATGCGGGCGTGACGTGAATGTTGGGGCAATTACAAGTTCTGCTCTGGCCCTCCACGGGGAGCCGTGTAACCTGCCCCGCACCCGCCCGTGCAAGCCTGCAAAAAGTAAGCCTGGGACAAAGATGTAAAATGTTATTTTTAATGGACTTACAATTGCGATAAAAAAGTTGCGTCACTTCCTCTAGACTCTGCGAGGAACCATGCCTACTATATAGGTGTAAGGGGAATGGAGAGTTAAACAAAAGCCAACGCTCATTCGGGGGATGAGCAAAAGTGACCCAAGCGTGAGCGTGGCTTTCAAGTAAAATAAAGCGGGTGTGATGGGTATCACCCCACCTGATCTTCCTCCCATAACCTAGGCCAGCCACTGTGATGCACAGTTGCTGGCCTTTTTTCTTCGCTTGACTTTGTTCGATCGCGCGTGCATCATACTGCCCGGTTGGGCGATCCGAGTGGAAATCTGATCGGGTGTGCCCGTTTTTATTGGGAATGGGTTAAGCCGCTAACGTCTGGTGTTTCTTGGCCCACCATGCGTCCCAGAGATTGCTTTGGTAGAGGGCTTCCATCGCCATGAGAGCCTCGGCATTTTCCGCATCCCATCGCATACCCGGACCTTTGATGCGACGGGTGATGGC
>JAJYZF010000148.1 GCA_021800165.1 Planctomycetota bacterium
TTTCCCGCGGCAGTGTGCGGATGACCGATGCCGCCACGATGGTTTCACATAAGATGATTTTCGGCCGGCCCAGCCGCCTGCAACATGAAATTACGCCACAGGTTCGCCGAGCTATTGCCCGCGGCTTGAAGTGGCTGGCGACACGACAACATACCAACGGATCTTTCGGCCAACAAAGTATGGTGGCGGTATCGGCCTTGGGTGGACTGGCCTTTGTCGCGGGCGGAAATCTGCCCGGTCAGGGCCGCTACGGCCACAATACCGCCCAGGCACTCCGCTACGTGCTTAGCCAATGTCAACCTTCCGGCCTGATCGCTTCCGCCACCGATGGAGCGCCCATGTACGGCCAGGGATTTGCCACCCTCTTTCTGGCGGAAGTGTATGGAGAATCGCATCAGCCGCAACTGCGGCAAAAACTGCAACGGGCCGTGCGTCTGATTATCGAAACCCAAAATGCCCAGGGCGGCTGGCGTTATCAGCCCATGCCCATGCCCGCGGATATTTCCGTCACTATTTGCCAAGTCATGGCGTTGCGTGCCGCCCGGCAGGCCGGCATTGCCGTACCCCATCGCACTATTAAAAAGGCCATTGCCTTTGTCCGGCAATTGCAAAATCCAGATGGCGGCTTCAGCTACATGCTGGGAATGGCCGGGTCGGATCTCGCTCGTACCGGTGCCGCGGTGGCGCTGCTGTTTTATGCGGGCGTGTATCAAGGTAAGGCGGTGACAGCCGGGGTGGATTATCTGATACATTCCCTGCCCGGCACACCCAATAACAACATGGGGAACTTTTTTTACGGCAACTATTACGGAACCCAGGCGATGTTTCTGGCGGGCGGCCGCTGGTGGAGCAAATGGTGTCCGGCGATACAAAAGACCCTTTTGGCCCGGCAAAACTCCAACGGCAGTTGGCCATCCGGACAAGGACCTGCCTATGGCACGGCCATGGCCCTGATTATCTTACAAATTCCCGACCGCCTGCTGCCTATTCTACAAAAGTAGGCTCCAGAAAACCGGGCCAAAATTCAGGCCCAAGCCAAGGCTTCTCAATTCAACCTGGTGCAAAAAACCCGGGCGCCGCACACGTTTCTACCGCGTGAGAGCGTCGTTTCGACCAATCCCCCGCTGAACAATGACTTGACACTCTCTTGGAGCTACCTATTTTGCCCCCCCGGCAGCGGCACGACGACTCGGTTATCTTTGTCAATTCTGGCTGATTTTCGTACAATTGAAAGTGTGAGAATGGGAATTCCGCGAGTACAGGCGGCCGAAAAGGCCCAGGTAACGCGGGACACAGATGCTTCTTCGCCCCACCGGGGCGGCTGGGAGTATACGGATCCCATGGGGTAGCTGATGGACATACTTTAGTCCAGATGGCATCGTGCTTTTGTCGCGGGCACCGCGGTTTTGTGGAGCACCCGAAAGGCGCAGCTACCGGATTTTGGATGCAACAATGCGCTATCGAGATGATCGACTGCAATCTGCGGAGCTACGACGCCCACCCGGCAAAATCCGGCGCCGCATTTCCGTGCTGCCCACCTTGTGCACGCTGGGCAATCTGCTTTCCGGATTTGCCGCCATCTGGTATGCCTCCGGGCAGCATCCCGAGCGGCCGGGCCAGATCAGTGCCTATGCCATCGCCGGCTATCTGGTGTTCGCGGCCATGCTCTTTGATCTCCTGGATGGCAGCGTGGCCCGACTGACCAAGGCTACCAGCGATTTTGGCGCGGAACTCGATTCGCTGGCCGATGTGGTAAGCTTTGGCATCGTGCCGGCGTTTTTGACCCTGCAAGTCATTTCCAATCTTTTTGCCCAGCGGGCCACCCCGTCGCCGAATTTGCTTGGGCCGGTAACGGATTCACTCATGGGCCGCAGCGTGTGGATCATCGCCGCGATATACGTATCCTGCACGGCACTGCGCCTGGCCCGTTTTAACGCCCACAACCGTCACGCCCTGGAAGCGCACATGGTGTTTCGCGGCCTGCCTTCACCGGGGGCGGCGGGCGTGGTGGCCTCGAGCGTGATATTTTTTCAGGCCCTGCAACCCAACGCACCGCATGTATTGCCGTTTCATATTCCCGCAGCCGCGGCCCGCGATGTCAATGCGGCATTCCCTTATGCGATGCCGCTGATCATGTTGGCGGTGGCCATTTTAATGGTCAGCCGAATCGCCTATGGCCACCTGATCAACCAGTATCTGCGCGGCCGCCGCCCATTTTCCTATGTGGTGCGGGCGGCCATTTTGGCGATTTTAATCTTCTGGCAACCGCAGATCACGGCCCTGGTGGCTATTTACATCTACGCCTTTTTTGCGCCCATTCGCGCCCTGTGGCGCAAGATTCTGCGGCGACCGGCCAGCCCGCCGGTTGTGCCCGCGCCGCCCGGTGCGGCCTAAAACCCCGCCCGGCGACACTCGTAAAACCTTGGTCAAGGGACGGCATCTGCTCCCAGCCGGCACTGGCCTATGACTTGACCGCAGGCTCTGGTGCCGGTCTACGGGTCGCCATCAGGCGGCGGATCACAACAGGCCCAGGCACCAGCCAGGCTCGGCGACCGGGCAAAAATAAATTCACGCTTTCCGGCTGGTCCGTGGGCCCACCGGCTTCGTTGTTCGCTCCTTTGAGCTAGCCCTTACGTCCCACTGGGGAGTATGCGCACCCGTCACGCCTGGCCCCGGCCAAAATTTCAGACAGAGCTGGCGCGCCGTAAAACACGAATTTAATTTTGCGCGGTCCGTCAGCGGCGCGCAGGCTCAATGATCGATTGGGTACGTATCAAGACCTTCTGCCCGCCCAGCAGGTGGAAGCCCTCTATGTGCAGGGCCAAGCGATGGAATTGGGCCACCAGAATGGACAGATATTCGGTTCGACCGGCCGCATTTTTCTTGTGGGCGGTAAGGCCATCCTGCTCGGCGGCAAGGCGCAGCATTTCGGTCACGGCATTTTCAAAAAGAGCCTCGGTGGTATGCTCTTCATTGATGGCCAGATAATAGTGGTAATCTTCGCCCAGCGCTTTGTCGTACTGTTTGTCGCCCTTGCACTGAATGCGTTCGAGCAAGCCATGATCGTTGAGGGCCTTGTTGGGAAAACAGAATACCTCGGTAATCAGATGGGGTCCGGCAACCGTGGCCACATGGCCGCCACCGGCAAGAAGCCACATCGTAATTTCAAAATTGCCCAAGAGGCGCACCCGCCGGGCATCAATCGTGAAAAGCTCCGGATGCAAGTTGCGGTCATAAATCAGCGAATAAACACCGGCACTGCGCGGTTTTTTGTGATGCGTGCTCGTTGATGATTCTCGATGCGAACCCATGGTAACTCCTTAGCAAAACTTAAAAGGATTGATCGGGCGGCGTGGGTGGCTACGCCAAATCATTATCCATTATCTTCGGTCAAAACAGCGGCCATACTTAGGTGGAAAAACCCAGCTTCACTTTTTGTTTCATAGCCACAAAAAGTTTGTGCTATTTTTCACAGACCATGCCCGAAAACCAGCCTTTTCAATCTTCCGGCTTATGTTGACACAACAATGCCCACATCGACAAAAGGCTCATAGCCGATGCGCTTGCTCCAACCAACCCTTCGCCTGGTCTTGCGCTCTCTCTGCTCTGCGGCCGCAAGGGGCCAATCGCAATTACCCACCAGCGACCTATACGCCGGGCAATTGCTTCGGTTGCATTATTCTATCATATATTCTCTAGAAATCCAAAACATTTTTAACTTTTTTCATCCGCCATCCTGTTCCAACGCTTTATAATAAAATTTCTTCTTAAATACGAACATTCATAGAAGCCGCCACACCCACCGCAGTGCCCCATCACTGGCGTATTCCCGTGATATTCGATTATGATACAATTATGAGCGATTTTATAAGCCATGCTTCGATGCAACGTGTTGGCCAGCATTGGCAAGCCACAAATTCCGTGATTTGCGGAGATGTTACGATTGGACACGACTGTAGCTTTTGGTTTGGTGCGGTGGTACGCGGCGATGTGGCACCTATTTCCATCGGCAGTCGAGTGAATGTGCAGGAAGGGGCAGTCCTGCATTGCGATACCGACAAGCCTCTGGTGATCGAGGATGATGTCACCATCGGCCATGGGGCAGTGGTCCATTGCCGCCGCGTGGGCCAAGGGTCCCTCATCGGAATCAAGGCCGTCATCTTAGGCGATGCCGTCATCGGAAAAAACTCTCTGGTGGCCGCAGGTGCTGTGGTCTCTCCCGGTACCGTCGTTCCCGATGGGCAAGTCGTCATGGGGGTACCGGCCAAAGCAGTGCGCCCCATTCGCGAGTCCGAACTTGAATACTTGAAATCCAACAACCGCCATTATGTTGAACTCGCCCGGCAACATGCCGAGCACCCTGAACAAATGTACCGGGCGGCACCCTGCCCAGCCTAACCCGCCTGAGCCACGACACGGCACCTGGAAAATTACATGCACAATATATTTCTTGAGTTGTTTATGCGATGGCTGCACATTTCCGGTGCGTGTGTGCTGGTGGGATCGCCGATTTTCATGCGTTTGTTCATCTGGCCGGCAATCAACGATCTGGAGGCACCCGCCCGTAAGATTTTCGTAGACCGCATCAATAAGTCATGGAGAAAATTTTTAGGGGCTGTCATCTTGACGCAGATTGTTTCCGGCCTCTACTGGCTTCTGGTAGTGGTGGATATGCCCCGGGAGCCGGCAACTTACCAGGTTCTGCTGACCGTTAAACTCATGGCGGCCTTGGCGCTGTTTTTTCTACTCTCTGTTCTGGCCGGACGGGCCAAAGCTTTTGAGTTGTTTCGCATTCAAGCCCGCAAATGGCTTACGATATGCATGCTTTTGGGCCTGCTGATTGTAGTATGTGCCGGGGCCATGTGGTTGGTTCCACTGAAGGCCCCCACGCTGCGGCCCTCTACATTCCAGCAGTCTTTGCCCAATGGCTCCGCGACTGCCCAATAACCGTCGCCGGGTCAGATAAACTCCAGCCCGTAGTATTCAGCCCCGCCCCGCCCAACCACACCAACGTCAGGCATAGTGTTTAGCCGACCAACCCTTGATTCTGCCGCGGCTGGGCTTGCGCCCATGATTGGCGGCTTTCCCCGCCCAGCGAAGCTTATGATTGCGTTTTCTACGTGCCATTGATCACCTCATTGTCGATTCAATCCGATAAACCAAGCCCATTATTCTATGCGAATGCCGTGTATTATGCCAACATGCGGCGCGCGGGGTTTCTTGGCCCTTGGCGGGTGTGCCCGTTTTTGTCGGGATGTGAAAAATGGCATAAATGTAGGATAATACGAGGTGTACTGGCAAGGAAGCTGGTGTTTTTTAAGGAGTTCGGCCATGGAAGGGCTATCGGCAACAGACAAGGAACGTTTTATCAGGCAAATGCAGGTGGAGGTGCGGGAGGCCTTATCGCGTGTAGCCGATGCGGTCAACGGGACCTCCGACGGGGATTGGCTGCACGCCTCGGAAAAGCCGGTGCGGGAGGTGATGGATGAGTTAAGGCGAAAGGCGTACGAAATGGCGATGCAGATAAAGGCCGACTCAAAAGAGTCGGCTTTTTCCCCCTCCGAAGGACGCAGCGGGCCGAGTTTTGTATCATCGGGACCGCAAGGTCAGCCGTAGCGTGTTGAGCGTCAACGGGCGCATTGAGATCCGGCGTACGCGCTGGCGGAAAAGCAAGGAGGCCGCCGGCACTGCGGGGCCGGAGAGTGTGGTTCCGGTGGATACGTTGCTGGATAAGGCCCAAGCCACAGTCAGTCTTGGGGTTTGCGAGTTGTGCTGTCGGTTGGGTATTGCTGGTGGGAGTATGGCCCGCAATGTGGAGAATTTGTTTCACGCCGCGGACCTGCGTATGGGAGAGGAGTTATTCCGGCAGGTGGTGGAGGGTGAGGGCAAGGCGGTGTTAAAGGCGGCACAGGAGGAGCAGTTGCCCATGGATTGGTGCGCCAAGGATTGCCAGACGCTCCGGCCCGATGGGAGTGCGGTCTCGCGGGTATATGTGAGTGCCGATGGGGTGATGGTTCCGGTGACCACGCAGGCGGAAAAAGACCAGCGTCGCCAAACGGTGCTAAGACGGCGGCAGGAAAAGCCCCGCCGACGTGGGGTGAGGCGGTCCCGACTTTTGGCCGTCAAGGAGGGTT
>JAJYZF010000149.1 GCA_021800165.1 Planctomycetota bacterium
TGGCCCATATGCTCGGATACACGCTTGCACGCCTCGCCGAGATCATCGAAAAGCGCCTGATTTTTCAATACATCCACATTGATACTGCGGAAGTTGGCCCGCGTGACAATAAACGCCACCACGGTGATTTTCACCCCGCTGCTGCGCAGCCAGTGATTGAGCCGGGCCAGCGATTCAATGAACAGATTGATCCCTTTGTTGCTGTATTCGTAGCGTCCGGCCGTGAAAAGATAGATGGTCCGGTCGAGGTCAAAGGTGTAAGACGGGAAAAAGTGCCCGGCGACAAATTGATGGATCGCCTCCTTATACTGCTTATGCAGATTCTGAAATTCATGCACAAATGAAAATTTATTGATGTTCAGACCGTTCGGCGTGATCACGTCCGGCCGCCGGCACAGAAGCTTCTCAGCCTCCATCGCCGTAACATCCGATACCGTGGTGAAGACATCCGCCAAAGACGCCGCCCCACGCTCAATGCAGTAGCGGGCGTAGATGTTGTAATGCCCGGCGGCATGATCGGGATTGATATCGCCGATTTTGGCATAAAAATCAGGGTTATCGGTACACAGATAGCGCCCCAGCAGTGTGGCGTGCGTGGTGAATACCGTCGAAACCGGTAACCGCAGATATTGAATCCGCATCAGCCCCAGGCCGCTCATCCATTCATGGAAGTGCGCAATGATCGGGCGATTGTTCCCGCACACACCCGAAAGCGCCTGAAAAAACATCCCCACCAGAAATCCGAATGCAATCACATTGTCCACATCGCCGTCGGCGGGCGGGGATTCAATCCTATGGTCCGCCCAGAGCATGTGCTTAAATTCCCCCAGCCGATGGAACGCCGCGCGGAAATCCAGCAGAATCACCTGCGGCCGACCGTCAATCAGCCAGTACCCGTAATACGCCTTGACACCCGCCTGTGCCATCCGATCAATGGCATGTGCGATAATCGGTGGCGCGGCAGCAGGTTCAAATTCAATAGCAGCCGTGTCGGCATTGTAGGGGCCGATCAGGCAGTACCGCTTCTGCCACGCATTGACCATCGTTGCCGCTTTGGAGCGGATCACCGTGTAGATGCCCCCGAGCTGCCAGCAGACTTCCCACGCCAATTCAAAGAGCAGCGGGCTCTGCGATTCATCGCCACCGACATCGACCGGTGGTGGAGTCGCGGCCATCTGTTTGAGAGCATCCTGAAGATGCGCGGGCAATGGATCAAAGCTTCGAGGTTCGGGGGCAGCTTTGCCCACACTCCGCGAATGGCCCCCACGTGCACCCATCGGCGATCCGGGACTCACGCCATCGGTTGTTGGCGGCGCAAAACCGGAGGCCGTTCGTGTCGTCACCTTGCGCGTTGCCTTCCGTTTCGCCGCTTTCGGTTCGCTCGAATTTTCATCCGGGCTTTCGCCTCCGCGAGTTGACTTGTTTTTGTCTTCCGACATCGCTGCCCCCGTTTGACAATATCCACAACCCTACACTGGAGTTCGAACTCTAGTTGCCTGTGATAGTTTAACAATTCTACGACGCAGCCGCGAACCTGCGGGGCACCTCCATGGCCCAAGCGGCATGACAAGCTTTTGGGCGTATGGAATACGAACGTGGCGGCGTGGGATGGAATGGGGCTTTTTTTACCGCCGAAGCCGCCGCAGGCGGCGCCCGCAGCAGATGACGGTTGAGCAGGTGGATCACGGCCATCGCAGATGTTCGCCGATGGATTTAATCCGCCGGTGGCCACCGTGGTGGATTACCGCCGACCGCAGGGAAAGAAAGAGAAACCGGTTTAACCGCAGAGGTAACGGAGGTACGCGGAGGTTTGGGGGTCGGGCGTCTCGCCCGACTCTGGAATTTCTTCGCGATCTCCACGCCTCCGCGCGAGAAATTGAATCACGCTGGCGCGTGATGTAACCTGCGTTTTTCTCACACGAAGAAAGAAAGACGCAAAGATTTCGTCAGTGAATTCATTCGCTTTATCGTACCGTCTTGGCGCCCTTTCTGGCTTGGTGTGAGGCGTGGCACGGCGATGCCGCTCGCTCCGGCTTCGCGATCCCGTAATGATGTTTCACTAACTGCGACCATTAAACGGCCTCAAAATGGAATCGTTGCCAGAATCATAATGCGCCGTGGCGGAGCGGGAAAGTCGCCGTGATGCGCGGTTTCCCGCGATGCGTGTTTACCGCTCGGTCGGCAACCAATAGGCCCATCGCTCCGGTACGGTAAACTTCCTGCCGCGCTGATCCATCGATCTGCTCCAGAAAATCCAATCGAAAGACCAGAATCTACACGACGCAAAAATCCCCGCTGGAGGTACGTCGCTGGGGCGTTTGCCGTGAACTCGAGGCGCTTGGCAGCGGGCCGCCAAGGTTCGCCTGCGCGAAAATATCCGGCTGGAGTCAGTCAGCCTGGCGATCACGACGGTAAGCCTGGGCTCCCGCCATGGGCCGGCTGGCCGCTTAGCAAAATGGCCTGCCGCAGTTCATGGATCACCGCTCGCCGAAGCCGCAAGCCGCGTGCAATGAATCGCCAACCGGCCCAGGCCGGCCAAAGCACACCGACCACGTTCCACCACCCCAACGCCGGATGGTGCTTTCCGAAAAAGCCGAGATTGAAATATAATTCCCCGACGACGAAAAACGCGGCTGCGATCAAATGTTCCAACCGTAGATACCGGACGTGAAGCACGCCCCTCCCGGATCGCGACAATACGGCGACGCGGACACCGTCTACCGAGATCGCTCGGCGTCCCCTCACGGCGCAAACGATCACGCCCATAGGCGTATGGCGACCGTAGAACAGCCGACCGGGTTCGAGCGCAACGAGCCTTGGCACGTTCATCGCCCTGGTCGGCTGGGTCAGCGCCTGCAGCCAGCCGACCGCCTCGTCGGTGCCCATGCTTGTCTCCAGGATCGGAGCCCCGGCGGTGCCGGGTTCCGCCTCCTCTGGAGGGCTCGGCGGCACTTCCCCGGGGGGCCGCTCAAGGCGCAGGTTCCGCAGTTCTACCCGCCTCAAATGGCCCAAGACTGCGAAGAAGAGCAACAGGACAAGGGCCGCTGGCGCAGCCACCTCGAGCCAAAGCATAGAAGGGTTCTCCCGAGCTTACACATCCACCGTTTCGATCAGCCAATAACACTCGGCACCGACCGTCACGCCGGCACCCGGTACGCCAAGAGGCTCGCCCACGGTTACATTCGTGACCCCGCCGGCACCCACATACAGGCCGACGCTGGTCCCTGCCCCGCCATCGCTTTCTGAAATCTGGCCGCCCACGAACAGGCCCGTGTAATCCCCGGCATTGTAAACGCCCTTGCCCAAAGTCACCTGCGGCCCAATATTGAACGGGAGGCCCGGCGTCCCAAGCCCACCCTCCCCGCCGGCGTAATAATAAAAGGCCACCTGTTTCGCCGCGCAGATAACGACGGCCTGCAATCCGCCGTTCCCCGTAAGGCCCTCGGGTTCGAAGCCGCCGGCACTTATCCCCAGCCCAACGCCGAAATAAATGCCCTCCTGTTTTTGCTTGCAGTGGCAGTATTTGTGGTAGAGCGATTCCGCCTCCTGGTGAAACAGTGAGGCAGGCAGCGAGCGGAGTTCCTGTATCGCACGCTGCGCCGCCTGTTCGGTGCCGTATATCGCGCGGCCCAGGGCGGAGGTCGTGGCGTTGTAGGCGTGAGCGACCCCTTGGCCAACCGCGTGCCCCACCGCCTCGACCCCGGTCACGGTCCTGAAGATGCCGTAACCGACGGCCCCGGTGATCCGGTTGAAACCCAAGAGTAGCCCCAAGCATCCACATTCCCCACCGGCGAGGAATCGACGTAGCCATAAAAATTGATTCCGCCGCGATAGCTGATCGGATCGCGGGTGAGCCAGCGGTCAAGGATTGGGGCGCTGCGACGGTTGCGGGTTACCGGTGCTCGGTTTTCGGCACTGCCGCGGTGGACGCGCCTGTCCGTAAAAATGTCGTTATCGCCACCGCACCCTTCACCGGTGCTCTCGGGCAACAGAATTTCATCGATCGCGACCATAAGAGCCCCAACATTTCAACTTCTGCAGCGAAACATAACGCGCGGCGCAGCCTGAATCAAACGGCGTGCGAGACGCGCCCCCCAATTTCCTCTGCGAATGTTATTTATCTCCGCGGTAGGAATAGCCACTCACCTCATGCGCCAGCATGAACGTGCTTGCTCAACTTTCTTCTGTTCAACTTTCACCTCTCTGGCGGACCGGCCGCCCGTCCCCTGCGGTTCAATCGGTTTCTCTCCCGGCGGTGATGGCGGCATAATGGGCGGGCCGCCGGTATCGGCAGCGTAAATCCACCGGCTCGCATTTGCCCCCACAATATGCCCGTGATATCCTTTTTCCAGCACCGATTATGCGGGGGAACCCGACATCATGATCACCCGTCGAGCATTTCATTACCGCCTTGCTGCCGCAGGTTTGGCTTTCGCCGCCTCAGATGTGCCGCTGATACGTGGCGACTCTGAAGAAGTCCACCCTCCCCACGGCTACCATCTGGTCTGGCATGATGATTTCTCGCATGACGGCCGCCCCAATCCGCACCATTGGACCTATGAGCATGGCTTTGTCCGCAACCATGAGCTGCAATGGTATCAACCGCAAAATGCATTCTGCCGCGGCGGCCGTCTGATCATTGAAGCACGTCGGCAGACGGTGCAAAATCCGAATTACCAAGCCGGCAGCCGGAAATGGCAACTGAGCCGAAAATGTGCCCATTACACCTCAGCCTCTCTGACCACCCGCGGGATGCATTCGTGGAAATATGGCATATTCGCCATGCGCGGGCGAATTGATATCCGGCAGGGTCTCTGGCCCGCATGGTGGATGCTGGGAACATCCAAGCCATGGCCGGCGTGTGGCGAAGTGGACATCATGGAATATTATCAAGGGCACATCAACGCCAATGTCGGTTGGCAGGGCCCTGCGAAATGGCGGGCGAAATGGAAAGCTAAATTTACCTATCTTTCAACACTTCACGATCCGCATTGGGCAAAGCAATTTCATTTATGGGTGATGCATTGGGAGCCGACGTTTATTCGTCTCTACCTTGACGGCCATCTTTACAATCATGTGAATCTCAGCCAAACGCTGGATCTCCGCGATGGCAATTACAACCCGTTCCATCACCCGATGTATATGATTCTCAATCTTGCGGTGGGTGGAGCTGCCGGCAATCCGGCGCATACGCATTTTCCCGGATATTTTGAGGTCGATTACGTCCGCGTCTATCAGCGCCGCTGATAGACGCTCTCACGGTGGCACCTTTGTGGCTGCCACGCCCGGTCGCCGACTACCATGCCCCGGTTGCGACATTGCGCACAGGAACCATGACCGTATCGTAGGGAGGGGTATTGGGCAGGTTGGTCGGGCATTTTACCCTGCGGCCGGTGCCCAAGACCCGTCCACCGCCCAGGCTTGGGTTCCGATGCGGTGAACCCCAGGTAAAAATATTATCTTGACCTTCGCCCGCGTAGGGATTGGTGTTCCACGCGACGTGATCGTCGCCGAAGCCCACGTTCTGTCCCCGACCACCATGATTGCCTGAATTGAATTCCCACTTGAATTTGGGGTGATGGAGCGGCGCCGCCGGATTGCGGTATGCCTTGCGATTCTTGCCATGTTCATGGATATCCTTCGCCGGGGCCATATCGCTCACCACCGGCACATCGGAGCCGATGTTGAATGTCCACCAGACAGCCGTCTTGTTTCCCTGCCATGGGAAGGCAATGGAGTAGCTTTCCCCTTGGCCGGGGCGGCCGAGCTTGGGAGCTTTATGGCGGCCTTCAAACAGAAGGCCGAAATTTGAAGCACAACGAAGTCCGGTCGGGATTACGAATTGGGCACTCGGTCGCGTTCCAAACGGGTCCGCCGGGCAGATGTAAGATTTTGAAAACGTGTAACCCTGCAACACCAAAATCCACATGCACGCCAGTGGTGACCCCTGATGGAGGTTCGACCGGATTCCGGGAAAAATCAGCGGATGAGCCTTCTTTTGCTGCCGGG
>JAJYZF010000150.1 GCA_021800165.1 Planctomycetota bacterium
CCGGATTCCCGGTCACCTCCCAGCCGGGACCCACCTGCTGCTGGGCTTGTGCCGGGGTTAAATCGGCCGCCTGAGGTAGCGAGTCCACTGCGGCCGAGAGCCTCCAGGCATCCACGCTGCCCACCGGATTGCTCGTCACGAATTGGTACGTGTTGGTGCCGTTGATGTTGAGCTTACTACTGGCACCGCAGGCTGGGCGAAATCCCGTCGGGACCGACGGGCGAGGCTGCGCCGCAGCGCCGGGATATTTCATCTCACAGGCAGGAATGCCTGTGCTACCTTGGGGGTATGGTGCCGTAAAACAATCGCCATGAGCAGATTTTCCGGCGGTGGCATCCTGAGTCGCCGATGTGCAAGGGGAGCCGGGCAATCGCCGAGATCGGCGAGGCTCGGATTCCGAGATTCTTTCGGCAAGTGTTACCATAGGAAGCCCATTATCGCGATTGCTTAAGCCGGGTTCAACCGCATGCCTCACCGCCGCCGCCGCCCTTCACGGGCGGAAGGGGGTTCGGCGGCCAATGGGCTATAACCCCCGCAGGCGGTTCGCGCCATTCCGAGCAGCGATCTGGAAGGCGAGCGAGGATGGATTCTATTTCTTGCCGTGCCTGAGATGGTTCCGCCCGCTGCAGTCGCCGGACCGCTGGGCCATCTGCACCTTCGTCTCCGGCCAGGTGCCCGGCCAAGCGTATCGCTCTATCGCCCCACCGGGGCCAACGCCCCGCCACTCCCCCCAGCGAAAATTTGGGACCTACTTGGTGCAGATGCGGCCACCAGCGGAGCAATTTACCGAGCGCTAGGGCATTAAAACGATCTCGGTCCGGGCCAAGAAGGTCGGGGGATTCTGGCCAACCAGCCAGGCTCGCCAAGGCGAACCAAAACACGTCCAATCCATCCAAGGTGAGCCGCCGGAGCTTGGCCCAGTTCGGCTGCGTCCCAAGCGATGACGCCAGGACTGCGTTAATCAACTCCTCCCAGAAAAGGGGCAGCCGGACAACCGCCGCTCCGGGGGGATCAAGGGTTACAAAGAGTAGTTCAATCCGAGTGGCCTGTGAGACCGGCACCGGCTCCAAGAAATCCTGATCCGGCACCCAACGGCCCACGTTGGCAACGCGTTTCAGATACCGCCTGCAGCGCCGGCGCACGTCCCTCCTCTCACCCAGGAGCATCGCGGGAATAAACACCGTATTTTTCACGCTGCATCTCCACATGGGCCGTGGACCGCCATCGCAACGCCCAATCCCTACCCACCTAACGAGAGGGGCGCGAGCTCCGGCCACCACCCCGGCAGCCGCCATGGAACCGGGATGGGGGCTGTTCCCCATTATCCACGGATCCCGGTTTTCCTGCGAGTGCCGGTTTCTCTCTGCCACGGCAGCGCCCGCGTGTCGCAATTCGGCCAACGGCATCCGGCGGCCATCATTCTTTTACTGGTGCCCGGTGCCGTGGCAGGGGAGAGGGGAGGCTTCCGGGATACCGGGCCCGCGTCTGGCGGTAGACGGACTCGTAGAGCGACGGCGGAGGTGCCACCGCTCGCAGTTCCTGGAAAAACGCGCCCCCGACGCCGAGCACCAGCCAAAACGCGGTAACAAAAGCTGCGAGCCGCAGCAGTTCGCGCCACGGGCCCGCCGCAAAACGCGGCAGGACCACGGCTTGGGTCGCCAATGCAAGCAGCCCCGTGCCGAGCGCCCTGACCACCACGAACCACGCCCGCCAGCTCCACGGACCAGCGAGAAGGAACTGGCCGGGGGGTGGCGGTGGGAGCAGAACGGGCACCAGGAGCCACAGGCATACGGACGCGGTTACCGCGATGCGGGCCGCCCATGCCGCGACGCGTGGCGGCCCACTGGAGCCGCACTCGGATTTAATCGGTTGGCGAATCATCCGGTCACTCAGCAGAAAAACGCGCTGGCGTTATAGAGAACCACCCACGCCGCACCGGCTAGCAGGCACCAACGCAGCGCGAACCACACAGCCGCCGGTACTGGCCTGCGATCAACCACGTGGCCCAAGCCAACAACCATCGCGCCGACGGCGACCAGATATATACAGTCGAGGCTAGCCCCAGCGGTGAGGTCGCGAGCGTTCGCATAATGCGGGCCACGCGGCCAGAGCTGGACCATGAGCGACCCGGCGGCCGTGCCCAGAGCGGCAGAGGCGGCGCACGCCAAGCCCGCGCTCAGCAGGCGCGCCACCACTCCCACCCGCTTCGCCGTCGGCAACTTCCACATATCCGTCCTTTCCTCCCCCTCCACACCCGGGCATGGGCACCAACTTAAGGAAAAAATCGTCGAATGTGCAGCTCCGTGGGAAAATACTGCTTGCATCAGAACACTTGACGATAATACACCCGCGTTATTCAGCTATCACCGTAGCTGGCCAGCGCCTGGCAGGTGCGTACATAGCCCAAGGATCCCGGGACACCGCGTCAGGGCTCGCTCACCAGGTGATCTGGCCAGGCAGTGGTGCTAAGCCCTTGCGGTCCACGCCCCCGTTCTGGGCGGCCGTGCCCGACCAGCTAACCCCCTCGACCCACCGTTTGACGCCCGTCGCGGAAGCGCCAGGGAAGCGGGCCGGCCCCCAGTAAATGATCTGGCCCCAGCTCGCGTACCCCAACGACTTCCCCCTGTCGCGCCCGTCTGTCACCACCGCGTAGAGCTTGAACTTCTGCTCTACGCCCCAGTCCACGTGATAAAATGGTACCGGTGCCCCGGGGTCGTCTAGCGAAACGAGCGGAAGGTACTTCGGATTCTTGTAGCCCCATACGGTCGCACCAGCGAAGAACGGGTAGCCGCCGGGGCCGTATTCCGCCTTCCCATAGAATTGCTCACCGTTGTCGAGGTGCCAGCCCCCGCCGACCGGCATGATCGCATCATAAAAATGTGCTGTGGAGGCAAATTGGATCGCCATTATGGTGTCGCAGTCGGCCACCGCTCTCGGCGCAGGATGGAACTCCACCGTCACGGCGCTACCGAACGGCCCGTACGAACTACCGGACCAGATGCGCACGTCGAATTTGCCCATCCCCGGCATGAAGTTGGATGCCCCGAAGCTCAACGCAGCTTGGCCACCCGGATTCGTATTGATCGGCAGCAGGGGCGGCTCGTTGGGGGCACCGCCGAAGCTCCCCGGGTAGAGGGGATTAGAAATGAACGGATTAGCTGGAGGATAGGCCGACCACAATCCCTCCGCATCCGCCCTTCCCGCCGGATTGCTCATCACAAACTGGTACGTGTTCGCGCCGTTTATGTAGCCTGCGGGGTCTTGGGAAACCCATACGCCAAGGCTGGGCGAGTACCAGCGGGCGCGTTCGTAGTAGAGGCCGGTTACGGGATCGAGCGTCATGCCTTGATAGAGATTGTTCACGATGGGGGCCGTCCCAGTCGGCGTTGCCGACCAATCCGCATTCAATATCGTTATCGTGCCATACGGACTGTAGACATAGCGCTGAACGACATTCCAGGTGCCGGTGGTGGCGTTATAACCGATTACGGCAGTGGTATCCCAGTTGGCATCTTGCGTGAAGTAAAGCCGACTGTTCGGCTGGATCACACCGGCGTTGTAGGTGTCCTGCGATACTGGGGCATTGATATACGCGGCGGACCAGACTGTTTGCGATGTTACATTGGATGCGGCCGTGCCATTTGTTCTCGTTTCAATCGCCTGCCACTGCGAATCGTAATAGGTGTATTGCACGGTGCCCGCCGCAACACCATTGCCACCTTGGGGGTAACTCGCTGTGACGCGATAGCCACGCGGGATTCGACGCGGCCCGGGTTCCGAAGTGGTTTCATTCACCGCAACCATAGTACTCCCATTATAGACCCGCTCGGCATCCCATCAACTATTAATGCTCGCTGCTGCAACCGTTGGGAACTGCCGCGGGGTCCTCCTTGGAAGGTCCGCGCCTCGTGCATCAACTGCCTCCCGTCGCTTGCCCCTTTCACTAGGCTTCATCAGCGAGAGCCCGTTAAATTCCAGGTTTATGCGATCCTTTCAGGCTGGCAAAACCATAGGGGCAAAAACCACAAAAACGATGCAGCAGCCGCAGGCTGCCAAGCCAAACGTGCGGTTACGGTGCGCTGCGTCGTCCGTCGGCTCCGCCACGCCGGCCGCGAGTAGGCCAAAAACCGCCGAGAAAAAGTCCACCGCCAATAACCAAAGCATTGGGGTCCCCACGCCCGCCCCGACGTTCTCGTGGATGCCCCAAGCCCAAGTCAACACGTAACAGGCCGACGCCGTGCTCGCGATTATGCCGCAGACGGCACCGATTGCGGCGAGCCAGCCGCGTGCTACCGCGATGATGCGTTTCGAGTGCCACATAGGCCTTTCCTTGCCACCTGGTCGTCGGAGCATTGGGGACTAAGCCCAATTTTACGTTAGTTACGCGGCCGCAAATAGCGTGACCAGCGTGAGGGCCACCAACAGCGCCAGGGCATTCAACCACATGCCCCAATGCTTTTCCTTGGATGCCATATACGAATTCGGTGCCGAGGCGGCACCGGCTATAAAACCGGAAACCGCCACCAGCGGCACCGCCAGCACGGCCGGCGGCGCGGGGCCGGCCACATGGGCCCAGTCGTCGAGCAACAGGGGCGATGCCAGCACGGTACCGAGGAACGAAAGGATACCGCAAATAAGGCTCAGCCTTGGGAGCGAGCAGTGCCGCTTAACTCGTGCCGCGATTCGCATTGATTGGTCTCCGTTAAGGCGTCGAGGCGGGGTTTGGAATCAACGGGAGCGTGGTAACGATGCCAGGCTCCTCAACAAGGTGGCTGACAAAGGTGGTGTAGCTCGCGCTTCCGACATAGCCCACCAACCTGCCGTCGGGCGCGACATTTTCGGCCCACTGGCTTACCACCCCTGCGGGGAGTGGGGGCAGACCCCCGGGCTGCGGAATCGAGGGCGTCACCCCCGGGTTGAGTGATTCGCAAAATCCAAGCCACATCTTGGCGATGCCGTAGGCCGTATAGCGCCCGGGGACAAGTCCCAGAAGCCCGTTTGCATTAATAACGCCCTCGACGCCATGCCCAAAGGCTGCAAAGGCGTAGAGCTCCTTGTTGCGCGTCCCGCCCTCAAGCTGGATGGCCATGGTGGCGTCGGTCGCCCCCACGTCGTAGGCCACATAAAAACCCTTCGACCGGTAATGCCGCCCGAGCATGCGAGATTCCTGGGCGAACATCCCCAGAATGTCCAGCGGGTTCAGCGCCCGGGCCCAATCCGCCGACGAGCCGAGGTCGACGTCGACCGTATTTGGAATACACAATTTTAGGCATCCAGAGGCAATTCCCGCTGCCACGTTGGCCGGCGGTGTTCCAGACAGCACGGTGGACCACTTCGTCCATTCGGCAGGGTTCAGGTGCAGCATTTCGGCCAACCCCGCGATCGTGTCGCCCGCTTGTGATGTGGCCACGGCCGTCACCTTGCCGTTACGGTTGATCTTCCACTGTCCCCACGGATCCACCCTTCCCGCCGGATTGCTCATCACGAATTGATACGTGTTGGCACCATTGATATATTGCATTGGATCTTGGGATGTCCACACGCCCAAGGTGGGTGAATAATCCCTTGCACCGAAATGGTACAACCCGATGGCGGAATCGAACCTTCCGCCCTGATACATGTACTGCCAATTAAACGCATCCGCCGTTGACACGAAATTTGCGTCCAATGCCTGCACACTGCCATACGGTGAATACACAAACCGTTCGCTTATGCCCCACGTTTGCGTGGCGGCGTTGTAGGTTATCAGTGCTGTAACATCATAATTGGCATCCGTGGTAGTGTAGATGCGGGCATCTGGTTGAATTACACCCGCTACGAAGCTATCACGCAGCACCATAGCATTCACATAAGCTTCGCTCCACACATATTGATATTGCGTGTCCGCGGCAGCCGTCCCATTCCACCGTTCCTCTACCACCTGGCCGCTGGCTGAATAATAGAGATTCTTCGTGGTGTTAGCCGGTATGC
>JAJYZF010000151.1 GCA_021800165.1 Planctomycetota bacterium
AATGGCCGATGATGGCGTAGGCATATTCCAGATAGCCAATGCCGCCAACGGTTTTGTCAATCAAAGCTGCCACGCCCGGGTTGCCTTTGCCGCCCCGGCCAACTGGCCATTGCACGGAAGTGGATTGGCCAACCTGTGTCTTCCACTGGTGGCTGACTTTGCATAGATACCCGGTGAAAATATAGGTTGTGCCCGAACCGTCCGAGCGATGCGCCACTAAAATGCGCAGATTCGGCAGCGTAACGCCCGGATTCAACGCCTGAATTTCCGGCGAATTCCAATGTGTCACTTTGCCCAGATAAATATCGGCGATAAGTTTGCCATTCATGACCAGTGGCTTGTGTATCATGGGCAGATTGTAGCTCATGACTTCAGGCCCGGCGACTTCCGGCATGTGCAAAACGTGGCCGCCCGCCGCGCTGATTTGAGAATTGGTCATTGCCGCGTCTGATCCGCAGAAGTTGATGGTTTTGTTGATCAGGCCGTTGATGCCGCCGCCGGAACCAATGGGTTGATAATCCACCTTGATGTTGGGGTGGCTGGCCATGAAGTGGGGAATCCATTTTTTGAGCATGACGGGGGCAACAAAAGTTGAACCCGCGCCCTGAATTTCAACGGCGTTGACCGTTGTGGTCATCCCGGCCGAGACCAGTGCCGCGGCCACGGCCGCTAAAATACCATTACGCAGTGCCTTGAACATTATCATGTTCCTTTCCTTAAGTTCGTCCTTGCCGGTCGGAACTCCCGAACCCGTCGCAATGTCGAAACCCATATCCAACGACGCATATCAGACCGTCGTAGCGCTAACTGCGTGTTAAGCCAGTACTAATGTTTGGTTTGAGTTGCAATGTAATTCGTTAAGGCGTTAATGAATGGTTACAATCCTTTGATGGCAAATTATGAAAAAGATGAAGCGATCTGTCTGCGGGTCATCAACTTTTCTGAGACTAGCCAAGTGGTTACTTTGTTTGCCAGGCAGGCCGGATTACTGGCTTTGCTGGCCAAGGGAAGCCGGAAGATGGCCAAAGCGGGCACCTTTACATTGGGTGCGCCGATTGATCAGTTGGCCCGCGGCGAGGTGGTCTATATTCCGCCGCGCGGAATTGCGGAACTGGGTACTTTGACGGCCTGGAATTTGATGGACTATCAACCTGCCATGCGCAAATCCCTGCCGGCGTTTTATTCCGGACAGATTATTTGTGAAATGATTATGGCGCTGCTTTCCGGCCAGGAGCCGCATACGCAGTTGTACGATGAACTTGCCCCGGGCCTTACGGCCCTGGGGGGCAGCCAAACCCAGCGGCTTTTTTTAAGCATCGCTAAGAGCGTTTTAATTGCCGCCGGATATCAACCCCAGTTGGAAAATTGCCTGGTATGCCAAACGCCCGTGCGCCCCGGCGTACCGGTAAATTTTTGTCCACAGCGGGGTGGTGTGTGTTGTATCGACTGTCCGGCGGAAGCTAAAACCATGCGTGTTGACGGCGGCGTGCTGCTGGCGCTGGCCCGGTTGCCTCTGCCAAATGCCCTGTTAGCCGCTCCTCCATCCAAGCCCGCGGATGCTTACGCAATGCGGGCCGCCGCCACGGTGCTCATTGCGGCTATTGAGACATCGTCGGATCGCGGGCTTAAGGCGCGCTGGGCAGTGGACGCACTTTTTGGTAAAACCAAGGCGCTATGATGGTGGAAAATTCGACAGTTCAGAGTGGCTCTGCGCCGCTTGGCCCTGAGTTGATCAAACGACCTCTGGCGCAATGGATTCTTTTGCTCGCCGGTGTGGTGCTGGTTATCGCCGGGGCGTTGAAAGGATATGATCTGCTGCGTGGGGAGGTTACTAAAAATTATTTCTTCCATACCGTTGAAGTGCTCATGGAATTAGCTGCCGGGGTATGGTTTATTAGTTCGGTGGCGGGTTATTATGCCCTGCGGGCCGGCGCGTTATTATTCGCGATTTTTTTGGCCGTTTCGTTGCACGATGCGTGGCAGGGACAGGTCAACTGCGGCTGCTTTGGACCCGTACCCATGAACCCATGGATCACCGCCACCATGGATGCGGTCATCCTGCTTTTGTTGGCAGCCGCGATACCCATGTATCCGAAGAAATATCCCGCCGGCGCGTGGCGAAAGATAATTTCGGAGATCATGGCATTGGGAATTTTAGTGGGCATGATCGGGGGAAAGTTTTATCTCCAGCCTGGAATGCTGCATAGCAACGGGACAATCACCGGCGGACACGGGGTGATATTCATGCAGCCGCCGGCATGGGACACAAGGCGTTTTCCGGCTGCGGATTATATTCCCGGCAGCCGGGCTATCATGCATGGCAAGTGGCTGGCGGTTATTTATTTTCATACCTGCCCGGTTTGCCAACATGCCATAGCCGGTATCTCGCGGCACTTGAAGAATAGTCCCCATCACAACGTGGCGCTGATCCAGTTGCCCCCGTATGGTTCACTGCCAAAGGGTCTGGCGAATCCTAAGATGTTACGACTGAGATTTGAAAATACCCATATCTGGCGTCCCCCATTTCTGCCGGTGCTGGTGGATTTGGACAATGGCGTTGTCACGCGCGTGCGGTCATATGTTCCCGGGAATTGGTTCGGGTTTTAAAAGGTGAAACTTTCACTTTGTCGGCGGCCAAGGCATCTTGCCTACCTTGCCTACCCCTTGAGTTCCAGCATCACAATAATCACAATGGCAAATACCAGACAGCCCAGCAGCAGCAACACCAGGGGATCCTTAAATTTTTGAATCAGCGTGCGGGAAGCCAAGTCAATGGTGGGTTCTTCGTCCGCTTCCACCAGGTCCACCTGATCCGATGGATTGGAATCGGCGGCGGCTTTTTCAATTTTGGCCAGCGTGGTCAAATCATAAGCGCGCCGCGCCAGCTTGGGTGGATCGCCATGTGCCACAGATTCCAAGTCGGAAAGCATATCCGACGTGGAAGAATATCGCTTAGCCGGGTCTTTGGCCATGGCCACTTCTATAATTTCCGAAATACCCGCGCTTAGGTTGGTATTGACGTGATCCGGGGGTACCAGATCCTCCTTCAAATGCTTGTGCATCACCGCCGCCGGGGAGGGCGCTTCAAATGGTACGCGGCCGGTCACCATGTGGTACATCGTGGCCCCGAGAGAATAAATGTCCGCCCGAAAATCAATATTCAACTGGCCGCGAATCTGTTCGGGGGAAATGTAATAGGGTGTGCCGTACGCTTTGCCGGCTTCAGCGGCGGCTGCAACCTTGTCATCGGCTTCCCGCGCTAACCCCATATCGGCCAGCTTGGCGATTCCTTCCGGCGTCATCATGATATTTTTAGGTTTGACATCCCGGTGAATCAGGCCGTTAAGATGGGCATGTACCAACGCCCGACAAACCTGAATGATAATGTCCAAGGCCTGCTTTTCCGGGTAGGGTTTTCCACTGTCTATCAGATGATCATAAACCGTTTTTCCCGCCACATATTCCATGACAAAATAGTGGTATCCGCCGGCTTCGCCTACGTCATAGGCGGCCACGATATTGGGGTGGTTTAATTTGGCGGCGGCTTTACCCTCCATGTAGAAGCGATCCACGAATTCTTTATTTTCGCTCATGCGTTTGGGCAGAACTTTAATTGCGACAATTCGGTCCAATGAAAGCTGACGAGCTTTAAACACGGTGGCCATGGCACCGGCACCGAGCTTGGACATAATCTGGTAGCCGGGAATTTGTTGAAAAGTTTTTTGTTCCTCGACCGCCGCCTTAATGCGGGCCAACTGCGTTTGGGTGACATAGCCGTTGGCCACAAGAATATCGGTTAGGGAGCGATGGCTCTCCTGTCGCTCGAGTTCCGCCTGTAATGACAGGCAATCACCCAACTCTTCCTGCGTGCAAAACCCTTGGTCAACAATGTATTTGCCCAGCATTGTCTCGGTTTTACTGGCGACGTTATTGGGGTTGGCCATAGTGTTACGCTCAATTTCAGATCCGGAGGCAGTCTCATAATAGACAGGACAGCCACCGGCGGGAATTCTTTACATTCGATCGGCACGGTAGCCGGGACACGGTTCAGCGATCACATTGTCCATGTAAGGCCGCCAATTGGCAAGCTTCCAACACCTTTCACCCTATTTATGCTACGCTCCCGCGGAGCCTGCGGTGCGATCTATCAGCCATCGGTTCTCCGAGAACAGCCGTTTAATTACTGACCATATTATCGGCATGGTGGTTAATAAAACATGAGTGTTAGATTAACTCTTCGGCGCGCATCCAGTGGATAAATCGATCCAGACCTTCGCCTACCTGTACTTTCGGCCTATAGCCCAATTCCCTGCCGGCTTTGGCGATATCGGCATACGTAATGGAAGGTTCGGATAACGGTGCCGGCACCGCCCTGCATTTTGCCTTTCTTCCCAGAATCTCTTCCAGAGTCTGGACAAATTCTAAATTTTCCACCGGGTGGCCGCACCCCAGATTATAAACGCGGTACCCGTTACCGCTGTCCAGGGCGGCCAAAAACCCGTCCAGTATGTCATCAATATAAGTCCAGTCCCGCTTCAGATGCCCCGCCCCAAACAATGTGAGTTCCTCGCCCGCCATGATCTGTCGCGCCCAATGCCATGGCATCATGTCGGGCCGGCCATGCGGACCATACACATTAAAGAATCGAAGAATTGTGACCGGCAGGTTCCATACGTGATGATGACTGTGGGCGAAAAGCTCCATGGCCCGCTTGCTGGCCGGATACGGTGCCAGGGGCCGATCCGCCGCCGCGGTTTCCGGAAAGGGCACCGGTGTGGATTGGCCATACACGGATCCCGTGGACGCCAGCAGGCAATGCGGCTTTCCGATTTGCCGCGCCGCATCCAGCAGATTCAGCGTGCCCTGCACATTGACCGCCGCGTAAATCAGCGGATTGGCCACGCTGTAACGCACCGACGCCATGGCTCCAATATGCGCAATAGCCTCCGGCTGGTATTGCTGACAGACTTTCAGCAGCAAATCCGCGTCACGCAGATCGCCTTCGATAAACGTAAATGCCTGCTGCGCCGTTAAATCCGCCAGATTCCGCCGTTTGTGTTCCACGGGATAATAATCGCTTAAATTATCCAGCCCGACTACCTGATCGCCGCGTTGCAGCAACCGCACGGAAAGCCGCGATGCGATAAACCCGGCCGCTCCCGTTACCAGAATTTTCATTCATGAACTCCTTTATTTCTAGTGCGGCAAACTGTTGATAATTGCGACGCTGGCCGAACAACCCAGCCGATCCGCCCCGGCCGCCAGCATGGCCTGGGCTGTTGCCAGATCGCGAATTCCACCAGAGGCCTTAACGCGCAATGAGCCGGAATATTGTTTTAGCCACCGTACTGCCTGAACACTTGCACCGCCCGCCGGATGAAATCCCGTGCTGGTTTTTACAAAATCCGCGCCCCCTTCGCCGGCTGCCTGGCAGCCCATGGCAATCTGCGATTCATTGAGGATTGCCGTTTCCAGAATAACTTTGACAATGGTTTTTCCGCACACGCCTTTCGCCGCCTTCACTACCTCTTCCACATCCTTTCGGGCGCGATCAAAATCTCCCAACATCAGTGCGGGAAGCCAAATGACCATATCGATTTCATCCGCGCCATAGTTCACGCACATTTGCGACTCAAACACTTTGACCGTTGTCTCCGCGGCCCCAAATGGAAAGCCCACCACGCCACACGCCGCTACCGCATGGTCCGAACCATTGTTGCCCGCACCATCCAGCAAACGCCTGACCAGCTTAATCCACCCGGAATTAACGCACACGCCGGCAAACTTGTATTCCAACGCCTCGGCAGTGACCGCACGAATTTCCCGCTCTAAGGCCTCCGGCTTGAGTACCGTATGATCAATACAGCGAGC
>JAJYZF010000056.1 GCA_021800165.1 Planctomycetota bacterium
TGGATTTGGTGAAATGGGTCATGGACCATGGAACGCGCAAACCCAGTCGCACGGGGGTGGATACGCTTTCCTGTTTTGGAGCATTTTACCGCGTGGACTTAGCCCAGGGGTTTCCGCTGCTGACCACTAAACGGGTTAATTTTAATGCGGTGCTGCGCGAATTGTTGTGGTACCTTTCCGGAGAAGAACACATCCGCAATCTACGCCGCCATACCAAAATCTGGGACGCGTGGGCGGACGATAAGGGCGAATTGGAAACCGCTTATGGCCGCTACTGGCGCCGATTTCCTCATGCGGATCAACCCAGCCATGCACCCATCGGCAAAACCGGCCAGACCACTGCCGTCATCCGCGAGGTGGATCAGATTGGCTATGTCATTGCGGAGATAAAACGCAACCCCAACAGCCGCCGATTGGTGGTTTCCGCATGGGAGCCGGGCAACGCCCAAACCAGCCGCCTGCCACCCTGCCATTACACCTTCGCTTTTCAGGTTCTAAGCGGCAAACTCAACTGTCATCTCACGCAGCGCTCGGGTGACATCGCCTTGGGAATTCCTTTTAATCTGGCCTGTTATGCCACGCTCACGCAGATGATTGCGCAGGAATGTTCTCTGGAACTGGGCCAATTTGCCCATACCATTGTCGATGCCCATATTTATATCGCCGACCCGGATTCCCCCACCGCGCAATACGATCATCTGCGCGGCCTGCAAGAGCAGTTGAGTCGTCCACCGCGCCCGCGGCCGCAATTGACCATTGCCCGCAAACCCTTTGATCAACTCACTTTTGAAGACTTCACGCTTTCGGGCTATGATCCGCATCCGCCGATTGCCTTTAAGGTAGCCGTTTAAGCGGTCCGACGCCGGGAGCCATGATGCGAATAAGCCTGATTGCCGCAATGACGCCGGACCGCATCATCGGTTGCGCTGGAGCGCTGCCGTGGCATCTTCCGGAAGACTTGAAGCATTTTCGTCGGCTCACGTTGAACCATTGTGTGCTGATGGGCCGCAAAACCTACAGTTCTCTGGGCCGACCGCTGCCGCAAAGGCGCAATCTGGTGATATCGCGACACGCCAAGCCGGCCGACACTCTCACCGGCGATGGGGTGGAATGGTTTAACGACATCTCCGCTGCCATCCAATGGGCCGACCACCAGGGTGAAACGGAACTATTTGTCGCCGGCGGGGGAGAAATCTACACGGCCACGCTGAACCTTGCCCACCGAATGTATTTAACGATTGTGCATCTGGAAAAGCCCGTCATCGGGGATACATCGTTTCCGGCGTGGGACGCAAGTCAGTGGACTCTGGTGCAAGAGACAAAATCCAGCGGCCTTGAATTTCTCACCTACGATCGCTGCGCCAAAGCCAAATCTTAAACCGCCACCCACCTCACGGCCTTAGGCTTTATGCGTTCCGTACGGCGCTTTTATGAAATAACCTGGCCACCCTCTGCTTGGCCGGCCTGGTAGTATTCCGCCGCATGGCCTGGTTGAAACGAGGCCGCGGAAGTTGATAATGAGGAACAATGATCTCCAAGGGGGCAATTGGTGAAGTGGCGGATGAGTAAACAAAATATAATTTCCCCCGTGCCTTGGCGGCGCTCGGCTATGGCCGTAGCGGCGATCATACTCATGGCCTTTCTTCTCCGCGCCGGGTTGGCCATCGTGCATCCCATGTTTTTTCCGGATTCCCGAGATTATAACGCTTTGGCCCACACCATTCTGGCGGGTACCACCTACGAAGTGCGGGGGCTTTTTGCGAGTCGATTGCCGGGATACCCGGTCTATATTGCGACCATAGAGTATCTCTTTGGACCGGCGCGCATGGCGGTGTTGCTTTCCCAGGCGGTTTGCGGATCCCTTACCGTGCTGCTGGTTTTCTTGATCGCTCGCCGCATCAATCATCGCGTAGCTATCATTGCGGCGCTGCTGGCGGCAGTCGATCCGCTGAGTGTGGCGTTTAGCGCAGCACTTCTGTCGGAAATTCCTTTTACCCTGATCTTGATGTTCTCACTTTGGCTCTGTGTCAGAATCATGGAAAATCCGCGACCATCAGGCCCATGGGTACTGCTGGGATTATCATGGGGTGTGGCCACCTATCTGCGCGGCGAAGCCATTCTCCTGATTTTTCCGCTGATCGGGTGGGTGGGTTGGACTTGCCTCCAAGACCGGACGATCGCGAGACCTCTGGGAATTTATCTCCGCATGATGCTTGCGCTGCTCTTGGCGGTCGCGTGCCTCATGCCCTGGTGGATTCGCAACTATCGCCTCTTCGGACAGGACTTTTTCCGCATGTCCACACTTCAGGGAATCAGCCTGTACGAGGCGGTTTATCCGCAAGCCACTGGAGGTCCCCGGCAAAGCGCGATTCGTCCGCCCCCCGCCATCAAAAATCTTAACGAAAGCCAGCGCGATCTGGCCTGGACGCGCCGGGCATGGCACTGGGTATTGGCCGATCCACTACGTATCGCCTGGCTGGCGGTCGTGAAAATCGGCCGCACCTGGTCACCTTGGCTGCACGCCCGGCACTTTCGAGCATGGTGGATCAATGTTCCACTTGTGTTGTGGACGATTCCCCAGTTTCTGCTGGCACTGCGCGGACTCATGGCCGGTAGACGCATCGTCATTCCCACGGGCATCCTGGGAATGCTGCTGCTGACAATCCTATACTTCACCATGATGCATGCCCTATTTATCGGCAGCGTGCGCTATCGGGTGGAACTCTTACCGCTGGTGGACCTGCTGGCGGCCACCGGACTGGTTCGTCTGGTCGCTTGGCCCCGCCCACAACCAGCCCATCAACGCGATGCACTCTCTTCGGACCCGTGGCGTTAACGGCATGTGAGAATGGCGATGAAAAAAGCAATGATGTTATTCGAAACCGTAGGGGCCATAAGGCCCAATGTTGGTGAAGTGCTTCATGGCTAAATACGCCCGCGCCAATCCCTCTAAATGGTGGAAAACCCGATCCGTCGGACGCGGCCACCGTTCTCCGCACGCGATGTTTGTGAGTCCCTGGCGACGGCTGATTTCCTTGGCGGCTCTGCTGGTGCTGGCGACAATCATCGCGGCTTTGTTTTACCTGATGAGTCCCAAACGCCTGAGTCGCATGGCATCCATCGTGCTCTCCCACGTTCTCGATGGCCACGTTTTTGTCGCTTCCGCGCATTTGTCCCTGGCCGGCACGTTGCAGCTCACAGGGGTTACGCTGCGTACGCATCGCGGCAACGGTCCCGGCCAGATCCTTTTTTCCGCCCACCAGGTACAGTTGGGTTTCAACTGGCTGGGCCTTATCACAGGCCGGCTTCATGCTCAGCGCCTCGTGGCCATCGACCCGACACTCAACTTGGTGCATAATCTTGATACCGATCGTTGGAATTATCAGAATCTGATCCAGGCAAGAAAATCGCCATCCGCCGCCACGTCCAACCCCATACACTCCCTGCCGGTAATTTTACTCCAGCACGCCACCATCCGCTGGGGAAGAATCACCCATGGAAACTATCACATCGCCGGCCAAAGTTATGTTGAAGGCCGCCTTCAGCCCCGCCCGGGTGTCCCTTCCACCTACGAGTTTGAGATTGATCAGCAAACGCATCCCGGCGGGCCGCCGGGTATTCATGTTACTGGTTCATGGAATCTTTCGACCCAGGACTTTGTCGCGCATATCCGCCATCTGGCCCTGGATCATGCCTTGCGGCGCAGCCTTCCCCTGGAGATTCGCGATTATCTCCTCAAATACAATCTCCAGGGCGATCTGGCGGATATTGTATTTGGCTTGAATCCCACCAACGGCATTACGCTGCGCTGTGCCCTTAACGATGTGACGTTACAACTCCCCCTGGTTTCGCGTCAAGGAACCGCGCATCACCTCGCCGTGACCGATCTTTCCGGCATTCTGCGATTTTCCCGTAGCGCCATGACCATCAGCCATCTGACCGGCAAACTCATGGGCAATACCTTTCAGGTGCCGGCGGCGGTATTCGACGGTTACAGCTCCGGCATGCCCTTCCAGTTGACTTTGCTCATACCGCACTTGAACATACCGCAACCGGCACCCGCCATTTTACAAATGCGCGGTTTTGGGGCGGCCCGAGCCGTCTTCAACCGCCTGCGGCCCAGTGGAACCATGGCCCTCACCTTGGCCATAGAGCGTGCCACCGCGGGTGAAATTCCCGCCATCCACGGCCAAATTGTCCTGCACAACGTGCAGGCTCGGTACGTGCATTTTCCTTATCCTCTCCATCAAGTGCATGGCGTGGTTGACTTTTCCGCCCGGGCCATTCATTTTGTGCATGTCCAAGGCCTGGCGGAAACATTTCCCTGCGCTCTCAACGGCCTGGTCGGTATTAATTCCGATACCGCTCCTATCAATCTGCAAATTTCCTCCAACCATGCCTTCTTTGATCGGCGCCTGGCGGATTGCCTGCCCCGCGCCATCCACCGCATCTGGAACCGCTTTCATCCGCACGGAACCGGTCGTTTTATCTGCCACGTCACTCGTACCGCCGGAACGACCACTGCTCCACTCATCGCCATAGACATCTTTCCGACCGATGTGCGGGCCAGTTACCGTGATTTTCCCTACCCGCTCAAACATGTCCATGGCGAGCTTTATTTTACCCCCACGCGAACAAAAATTATCCGCCTTAGCGCCACCGGACCCGCCCATCAAGGAAAAATTACCTTTACCGGCACGGTCAACTACAACCCCCACAATCTCGCCTCCATGCAACCCCAGGTTCGCTTAACCGCCTCGGCCGTGCCCCTGGACCGGCGTCTGCTGCAAAGTCTGCCGCGATACTATCAAGCGTGGATTGCCAAACTCCACGCCACCGGTCTGGTCTCCATGAACGCCATGATCACCCGTGGTGCCAAAGACCAGCCCGCCGTCGTCGGCACCATCGGCCTTACCCATGGAATGATGCGGCCGCCAGAACTGCCTTGGCCCCTGTCGCATGTACACATGCAAGCCCACATCGATCCGGAGCAGTTTAACATGACCCAGCTCACCGCTCAGGCCGGTGCGGCCAAGCCCGGCGCGCCCGTGGGAACCCTGCAAATGCAAGCCGATATTCAAACCCAATCCAGCAGGCGTTCCACCGTGCGTGCTTCCGGGGCGTGGTGGGATATTGCCATAAATCACTTGCCGCCAACGGCCTTGCCACCCCGGTGGAAAGCTCTCTGGGCCAAATGGCGGCCCGCGGGTTCCATGAACGGCACCTTCAAGACGACCCTTGTGGTGCACAAGCACAGCGCCGCCACCATGGGTACCGTTGCTCTGACCCACTTAGATATCCGAGTGCTGCCGCAAAAAATGTCCCTGTCTCCCGTGGCCCTGCCCACCCCAATTTCCAACCTGACGGGAATCATTCATATCACGAAAACCCGTGTGGCTTTACACCACATCGCCGCTGCCGCCGGGCCCATTTGGCTCCAGGCCGGGGGCAGCTATGTCTACAAAACCCATACTCTTTCCGCCCATGGTCAGGCACAATCCAATACCATCGCCGCCGCCTGGATCGCCAAGCTCCCGGTGAAGCCCCGCAACTTTATTGCCCCTCTGGCACCCGATGGTCATTGGCGTTTGCAACTGAAAACGTTGACCCGAACACCTCTAAAAACCGGTGCGCTGTGGAGTTTTCAAGGCGGACTGAAACTCAATGATCTGGCCACGCACGGTGCCATCCAGAGTGGCTGCGAACACCTGACCACCCACTTCCGTGGAAGTTGGAACACACGGGACCCCGCCCCGTCCATCCTCGCCAACTTCGCCTTGAGCGGATTTTCCATCGCCGGTCAGACCTTGCACGCCCTGACCGGAAAACTCAGCACCTCGCCGGTGACGCGACTGCTCAAAGTGGACGATTTAAGCGGAGCCATTGCCGGTGGAGCCATCGCGGGTCACGTGTCATTAAGCATCCATAAAAAACCCGCTTTCTACGCCAGCCTTATTCTCGATCACGCGGAGCTTGCGGATTTGCTTTCCAGCCCCGGCCGTGGCCATATTCCGAATCGACCACCCTTACCTCACCCAGCGGTTCGTGGCCATCCCACCCGCCCAACACCCGCCCCTCCCCGGCCCCTGCCCGTCAAGCCGCAACCGCCGGTTGAGATTCATCCTGAAACCAGTTTGCGGCCCGCCACCAGGCCCGCCAACGCGATTGTGACTACCCGGCCGGCCGGCACCGCAACGGCCGATACCGACGATCACCCGCCCAATCGAATACCCAGCAAAAATACCGGTCAGGTCACCGCCTCTTTTCAGATGCGCGGAATCTGGGGAGAGACCAACACCATGCGGGGTGACGGCATCTTATTGGTACGCCATGCCGATATCTACAATGTGCCCCTGGCCATGGGACTTTTGCAGGTGGCAACCCTGCGGCTGCCGGTCAGTCACGCCTTTCAATACTGCAAAATTGTGTATGTCATCGACCATGGCATCATTCACTTCAAAAAAATTATTCTCACCAGCCCTGGAGTCAACTTGGACGGTCGCGGCAGCCTGCATCTGGCTTCGCAGCGGTTGCACCTTACGTTGGTAACGCATTCACCACCTGGCACCAGAATTCCTGTGCTGGGCCTGCTTGTTGGCTTGGTACGATCACAACTCCTGCAACTTCAGGTGTACGGAACCCTGGAACATCCCACCGTGATACCGACGGCATTGAATATTCTCGAACTACCTTTCCGCATCTTTTCCCGCAGTAGGTAGGTTGAAAATTCCATCCCCCAATCCCCGCCCTGTCTGGGCTACCTCACTTTAGCCCGATCCGACTAAGCCCACACCACCCTGAACCATCAAGGCTCGGTGGGCGGTTACACCACCTTTTGCCGCACCGCGTTTTTTATTTTCAACCCTCTATTCTTCACAGGCACCCTGGACCATTGGCCTGGACAACCAATGCGGGCGTGAGAGCTTGCGGCAACCCGCATCGGCAGTCACAACCAGCCAGGTTGCGTTATACTTACTGCCATGAATACCGCTGGAGTTCCAGGCCCGCCCCTTGATTACCTCGCCTGTAAGGCGCTGGTGCGGAAAGCCTTGCGCCGGCAGCGAGGACTTATCTTGCTGCAGGCTTTGGGCGGAGTGCTTGGTCTGGTGCTCACCCCGGTGTTGTTGGGGTTGCTGGCGTTGATCATGATGTTTTATCTTGTGTTCCTCGTGTTGCTGGCCGGAGATGTGGCCGCGGAACACCTGGGCTTGGCGGCATTTCTTTTATTTGTGCTCATTTATTTCGGACTGGTCCTTGTGGCGTGGAGGCGGGAAAGGACCATCCGCAATTATTACTATCAAAGCAGCCAGAAACGGCCGCCGGATGGATTTTGTCCCCCAGGAACAGCAGCCCCCCCGTATTACATTCCCTTGGGCACAGACCTGATGCACGACGATGTGCCCCCGCATTGGCTAATCCGCTTGCCCAGTATCTGGGCCGGTCTGTTGGTGCGGCTATGGCTGCAATGGCATGTGTACCAATATGTTAAAAACGCCGATGCGGGCACCGCGGCACAATTGCTGCTGGAATTGGCCAACGCGGGTGGGTCCGTGACAATGGAAAGACTTAGCACCGACCAATGGCCGCGCCCACGCTTGCATTTGGCGCTCTGCGTGCTCTTTATTCTCGATTTAGTCGCCGTCAATACCGCTTGGTCCAAGGTGTGGCTGCATGGGACAACATTAGATCAATTGGGACTCGCCAAGCTGGAAAATCCGATAAGCGGGCCATAACGGCCGGCCATGGGCTTTTTTAGTTCAGTCGCTTCTCTGCGGCAAAGCTGACTGCCTGCGGGCCAGTGGGTTTAGCCGACGTCCCAGGCGCAGCGCTGATCGATGGTGCCGCCGGCTTTTTCTGCGGTGGCAGTCCTTCTTGGAAGATCATGCCCATCTTGAACGCCGCCACCACCAGCCAGCCGAAAAGCACCAGATAGATGCCCAGGGCCAAACCGGTGGGAATAATCACAATGACCAGCGCGAAGCTCACAAACACCGCGGTCAGGGCGTAGCTCACCAGTACCGCTTGGCGTACAGACAATCCGCGTTTGATCAGGAAATGGTGAAAGTGACCGGAGTCCGGCGAAAATACGGGACGCCGGTTAATCTTGCGGCGGATAATGGCCAGAAACGTATCCAACATCGGCAAACCGAAAATAACCAATGAACCCAAAAACCAGCGGAATATTCCGTCATTGGCAAACAAAATAATCATGGTTCCGCAGATGAACCCAAGAAACATACTGCCGGTATCGCCCATAAAAATGCTGGCGGGATTGAAGTTAAACGGCAGAAAACCCAGTACCGAGCCTAACAGCGCCAAACTTAGAGCAATACGTGTCGGATCCACCGAGGCAATACCCGGAGCCGCCAGGTTCTGCGTAGCCAAAAAGACCGCCAGGATCAGATATCCCATGGCCATGATACCGGTCACACCGCTGCAAAGCCCATCGAGGCCATCAAGGAGATTGGTGGCATTGCATGCCGCGACAATAATGAAAACCACCACGATCGCACTGAACATGGTCGCAATCGTGGCAAAAGCCATTGGATGATGCAGTTGCAGCACCGGCACCCAGCCATACCGCTCCAAGGGATAGATAAACATCTTGGCCATATCCAAGCGCACGCCCAAAAACCCGTGCGCATCAATAGCCAGGAAAAACAAGGCTGTTCCACCCAAGAACTGCCCAAAAATCTTGAAGCGTGGCGGCAAACCATAAACATCGTCCAGCAATCCGAAAAGGACCACTGCCCCAGCTCCAAGAATCACGCCCGGCGGCATCTGCACCGAAACCATCGCAGCGCCACCCGGCTCTTTGGGAAGCACAATAAGCAGCGAAACCACCACACCCGCCAACCATCCCAAAAACGTGGCCACGCCACCCAGATAGGCCACGGGATGCGCATGGATTTTTCTGCCAAAATCTGGTTCATCCACCACGCCATGCTTCAAGGCCAGGTGCCGCATCAGCGGCGTAAGCACCAACGTCACTAAAAACGAGACAAAAAAGATCGGCATGTAGGGCTGTAAAATCTGGCAGCCATACATGAAGCCGGAAACAGCCGCCGGAGCAAGACTTGGATTGGCAGTGAGCATATAACCCGCACTGATCCGATAAGCTTATCGGTTCCTTTTTTACGGCCGGCTCCGCCAACCTCGACTCTCATCCCCCATGGCCGGGGGACATAGTTAAGTATAGCCCAATTCACGCGTTGGACCAAACCACAGCTATAACTTTCGGCAGGGTTACAGGTCTAAGACGAATAAAACTCGCCAGCCTATTGCACGGTAAGCTCCGATAACCAAAATCTCGTCCGATCGGAATGCAACTTTCGTCAATGCGATGGGATGCTAAGGTTTTTTTTGCCCAGAATTCTGCTACCTGCCCAGTGCTGCGGCGATTGTGTTATCAGACCGCCTGAAGAAGGAATTTGGCAGCCTCTTACTTGGCCGGCGCAACCCAAAGTAGATACATGCCGGCCAAGGATGTGCAAGGTGCCAAGGGCCGATATAATGCATGGCGGATGGAGCTACGGGGTTTTCCAATAGCATGGATTTTGCAACCAATATCCCTGTGGTCCGTGGTAACTCTTGAAGCCGGGACGCATTATGGCAGCCCAAACGATGGCCGATAGCCAATTTGAAGCCGCTGTAAACGCCAACTTCGGGCGCCTTCTGGCCTTGGCCAGGGCTATGCTCGGCGCGCCAATGCGGGACGGCAAGCAGCCGGAAGACTTGGTCCAAGAGGCTCTCATGAACCTCTTTCGCCACCGCGATGGCTACGACTGGTCGGATGGCGGCTGGTCGCTGATGGCCAAGGCAGTAGCCCGCAATGTGATCAGTTGTCGGCGGCGCAAGGTAGGACAGTCGCTGGATGCCGATGCGGTGCTGCTGGAAACGCTGGGTAATGATGCCGATCCCTCCGCGGAAGCAACGATGGGCGAAACTGCGGCATCCTTACGCAAGGCGATAGAATCGCTACCGGACGATTGGCGCCAGGCCTTGGTGCTGCGGGAACAGCAGGGGCTGGCTTACCGGGAAATTGCCCGCCTGATGCAGGCCACCGAGTCACAGGTGAAAACTTGGCTGCATCGGGGCCGCAGTCGGGTAGCGAAAATCCACACGGACGGTGGTGGTTAAGGTGCCCATGGGCATGGATGGTGCAGCGGCCGGGATTCAGACCATTGCGTTTTAGAATTGGCCTTCGGGCCTGTAAGGTGGTGTAACATGTTAATGGATATCAAAGTTCTCCAGGAATATCTGGACGGCGAACTCTCTGGCCAGGCCCGGGCCCAGGTGGAAGCCCAGGTGGCCGGCGACCCGACATTGGCTGCGCTGGTCAATAAACTGCGGCAACAGCGAGATATGCGTCGGCAGGTTTGGGAAAGTTACCTCCCCGCGGAAGAGGAAGCCCACCACTTGGCCACCGATTGCCTCGCCCAGCTCCGCGAGCAGGCCTATGCCCCGCTGAAGGTTTCTTTCGCCTCATCAGGAGTGGGTCGCGAATTGCGGCGCGCCGCCTTGGCGGCTGCTTGTCTGCTTATTGGTGTGGGCGGTTATGTGGCCGGACGGGCCTCCTCCGGAGCCGCCGCAACCACCGCCTCCAATGCCAGCCGGTCCACCCAGTACGTGGTGCGCATTGAAATGCCGGGCGGAGAATCCGTCAGTCAGACTTTTACCGATTATGCCGCGGCGCAGAAGTTTGCCCGGGGCTATTTGGCTGATCATGGGTCCACCGCCCAAAGCGGAACTCAGCAGGTTGCGGCCCTGCAGCCCCAAGGTGTATTCTAAGTGGTGCCGCTGCCGACTTAACGATACGCTCCGGAAAGCGTGAGGCTTTAAGATCGCAGTTGAGATGAATTAGGAATATTCCGGCGCATATTGGATGACCGTCCGATGGGTATTAAATGAATATAATCTGGCGATTTCTCAAGGGAACCAGCAGCCGATTGGACCTAGTCCATCCGGCGCTGCCCAGCAGGGTTGGGCTTACGGCCCTGGCGGCGGTTCTCGCTCTGGCCTTCGGGACAAACTTATCGTGGGCACAATCGGCCCCTGCAGCTCCCCGGGTGGCCCAATTATCCACTGCCGCCAAGATCGGCCAAATGGGCATATCCGGCACATTGTTGGGCCAAATGTCGCAGGCAACGCAGTCTCTTTACAACCATATTCGCCAGTCGCTGGTGATTATCAAACCCAGCCGCAATCCTGATGCCCTGCTGCCGCCCAATCTGCGTGCGAAATTCGATCGCTGGAAACTACACTGGATTCAGCACCACCACCTGACGGTTCATGGCCGACATCTTCATCCGGGACGACATTCCGTTCCAACCGTGGTGATTGAGCCGTTGCGCACCAGACCTGACCATCATCGCCGCAATCCGCAACTCACGCCGCGGCAACAGCAGGAGCTTGATAAGATCGCCGATGACCGGCACGTGGAGATCTTTCTTCTGCGGCATTTTTTATTTCGGCACGGGCCTGGCAAGACCGACCTGCCCTGGCCAATTCTCCACGGAATTTTGCTGCGCCTTAGGGAAATCGAACGGCACCTCAATCAAACCGTTTATGGTCTGGCCACGGGCAAACCGAACCGTATTCTGGTGCTGGAGGTGCTTTCTCCACCTGGTGCCAGGGCCAAAGTCCAGGTGATTTTGCCCGATGGTAAGGCAGCGGCCGCCCACGTATTCGCGACCAATTATTTTCTCAATCTGACGGTGCTGCAACTCTCTCCCGCCACCAAAGTGCCTCCGATACCCATGGTGCGACACTTGCCGCCCCACCCGGGACTTCTTCTGGCGGTGGCCGCCGACCAGCCGGCGGTACGCTGGCTGGTGCCTGTTCGTGGACCGGGCTTTGCCAGCCGCGCCGCCCATGCCCCTCTGATGTTCTTTTTGCGGACCGCCCCGCACCCAGCTTTCATCTTTTCACCAAGCGGTGAATTGGCCGCCGTTACCACATGGAAAAAGGCTCTCGGCGTCGCCGGAAAAAAATCGTACATTCGCAATTTTATTGAATACGGCCAGATTGAGCAGGTGCGGTTTGGCATCCGCTATGCCATGGTGCCCGGCAATTCCCCCCTACGGCGAGAGGTTCCCCGGCTGGGCCGACGACGCGCCATTGAGGTACTTGGCATCTATCCCCATTCTCCGGCCCAACGGGCTGGAATTCGCCCCGGCGATATCATCTTCGGCATCGACGGCATTGGACTGGCCGACTTCAGCCGGATCGCCAAGAAAATTCATGCTGATCCCGATCATGTGGCCGTCCGCCTGGCGCGGCACGGAAAGATCATCACGGTCCACGTAACTCTACGGCCGCCGCCCGGCTTTGCTCCGCGGCACATGCGGCCCTAATTTCCCGGTTTTTCACCCGGTAACGCCGAGCTAAACGGCGAGAGGCCATGACTGGGCTGGGTGGTTGACGTTGCATTCCAGCCGCTGGCGTGGCGGTAGACACCCAGCGTATGGCCACTGGGGCGCGGCTGGTTAAGGGACGCATACAGGGCCATGGAAGGCGGAGCCTTCCTCTGCATCATAAATGTGGCGATGATATTTTTATTGTGGCACAGCGTAAAAAGCATCGCCACAATACGTTGATACGATGCGGCAATGTAGGGGGCCCGCGGATTGTACGTGGGAGAAAATGGATTGGGCGCCTGCGCCAACGCCGTAATCACATCCGGCAACTCCGGATCACACGACATCTGCACCATTTGATGACTCAATGGATCGCGATAATACAACTGCACCGGCAGCGCCGCCGAGCCGTGTTTTTTTTTCGCGGAAATTGCCTGCGACTTTTGGGGCACACTGGGCAATGGATAATTGACGGTAATGGCATTGCTTTGGCTCACGTAAAGTGAGCCGGGAATCAATTTTGGCACGCGTCCGATGATAGCCAGGCGCGGATAACCGGTACGCGTGGCGTAGATCAGGGTGGGTCCTGGGGAGGGAAGAATATCCAGCATAAACTTTTCCCCCACCACTTGTGAGTAAATCGCCGGGGAATGAATCTTGAGCAAAGCCTTATAGCCCAGGAGCCGCGTGCGCGGATCCGCGGAATGCAGCAGGTGTTGAAAAGCCAGAGAGGCCCGCACGGCATCGTGGCTCTGTTCCAGAGTTTGCACCGCATCCATCAAGTAAGGACCGCGGCCCTGCCGCACAATTTTCTTAAGCACTGTGACGGCGTCTTCATCGCCGATGATCGTGCCGGCCCGCGCTGCGTAAAACGCCACACGTAAATCAGGCGAGTTATAATACGGCTCAATCTCGGGCAAAACGGTGCGTCCAAGCTGGGCCAACGCGGTACTTATTTGATTCAGCGGAGCGGTGGGATCCGCCAGCGCCTTGAGCAGGCGTTTGGCCTGGGCCTGGGTAAAACCCGGAATATTCTGTTCCAGATACAGATGCATCACCATGTCCACGAATTGCGCGGGGTTATTCTGGTAACGCCGGGGAACGCGCAACTGCACGATACGGTCATTTTCAGCCGCTGCCACCGGGGGATTTCCGCCATAACGTTGATTGATGATCTGTTGAATTAAATAAGAAATACGATAGGAGGGCGTGTAAAGTTCCAGAATTACCGGGATTTTGATGGAGACAATGCCACCCGCCATCACCCGCCCGGTACGCAAAATAGTCCCTGCCTTGACTAACTGGGAAGCCGAATCGCGCAGCGGATCGCAAAACACCGGGCCGCGGCCGCGGGCGATCACCCGGCTTAAATTATTAAGGCCCGCATGCACGCGCAGCGGCGTCGTCCAGAGCAAACCATTGGCCAAACTGGTCGTTTGCGTATTGGGCAAGGCGATGACTTTCAGATCAAACGTGGTTCCACGCATCGCCAGCGGCGGAATGACCCCTTCCACAAATACCGCCGCAATCTGGCGCGAACGCAAAATTTTGGACGGATCATACTGGGCGGTACCATGCGAGAGAAAACCTATGTTATTTTTAAGCAGCCGGTTAATCATCATGCTGCGTATTGGCGGCGGCATCTCGCCGCTGCCGGTATTGGGCAGCCCCGCCACAATGCCATAGCCGCGCACCAGCACCGGATTGGCCGAGGCCACCGCCGCAAAAGATTTGATCGTACCATGTAGAGCCGGATACAGTGCGGGCCGCGGTAAAAGGTCCTGCTGGGCCACCGGCGGAGCTTTACCCGATCGCCCATTGGAACACCCGCCCAACGATACTCCCACTGCCACCAGTGCGAGCGTCGCCAGGCCACCAGCCCCAAGCTTGAATATTCTATTTGCGAACTGCGGCATACCGCCTCCTTTGGATTCGGTGGCGGGCACCAGCGCCACCGGCATTGAATTCCGAGCACTCGCTTGGGGTATCATAGAAATAATGCATCCGCGCCGCCCCAGGCGAGCTTTAACCTGCCCTATAGTTTAACCGCTTTGCCCAGGCTTGCCGAATTGTTGCCACAGCCTGCGGGCTAAGGGCACCAGCAAGTCGACCAATACCTCGGGCACGGGCCGATTGGCGTTCAATTTAACTTTCGGTAGTGTCGCCAAAACGGGTACGCCGGTCAGCCGCGGAAAATCTTCAATGCTGGTGCTGGCCCCAATGTCCGGTGGTTCGGAAACGGCATTGAACACCACCCCGGCCAGGGGTAATTGACGCTGGGCAATCGCATTGACCGTCAGCCACGTATGGTTGATCGTACCCAAAGATGCTCCAGCCACCACCAGGCAAGGCAAGCCCAGGATTACGGCCAGATCGGCCACAGTGCGGACCGGCTTTTCATCCAACGGACTCATCCAGCCGCCGGCACCTTCCACCAGCAGAAAATCGCACTGGTTCCGCCAGTCCTCCAGGGCCCCAGCCACGCGACTCCAGTCCAGGCGCCGTCCTTCAAACCGCTGTGCCGCATAAGGAGCGATGGGCGCGGCCAGACGAAGGGGGCTGATGCGGGCCATCAGAGCGTCATCGGTCACATCCAACCCGGCCCCACGAGCAATGCTCTCACCATCCGGTGAAAGCATATCCTCATCCACCAGCCGGCCAAACACGCCGCGATCGCCTCTTTTCGGACAACCCGAGGCTACCGGCTTGCACACCCCCACCCGGACATTCAGCCGCATGAGAGCCGCCGCCAAGGCCGCGGTAACCGTTGTTTTTCCAATATCGGTATTGGTACCCGTGATGAATAAACCGGGATGGCGGTAAGCCTTCAATGCTTTCCACGACTTAACCGCCGCCCTGGAGCGTGATCGACTTTTCAAGGGTTGGTTTCCTCGCAGTGAAGGGCAATATCTTCAACCATTTGCACCGATTCCACCACCGCATCAGTCAATTGAGCCAGCGATTCAAGACCGATGGTCAACGGCGGCATAATAACCAAAGTATCCGCCAGCGGCCGCAGTAGCACGCCGCGACGACGCATGGCTGTACACAGTGCTCCTCCGACGCGCCAGTGCGCCGGGAAGCGTTCTCCGGTGCGGCGATCCCGTGCGATATCAATGGCCGCAACCAGGCCGGTCTGACGTACGTCCATGACGTGCCGAAGATCGCGCAAGGGGTTGAGTTGCTGCCACAAAACCGGGGCCAGAGTCGCCACCTGATTGAGCAGCCGGTTCTGCTCAAACAAATCCAAGGATGCAATGGCCACCGCGCACGCCAATGGATGGCCCGTAAACGTATGCCCATGATAAAACGTCTTTCCCAATTTCGGATCCGCGTAGAAGGCCGCAAAAATGCGGTCCGTGGTCAGCGTGGCTCCCAACGGCATATAACCGCCGGTCAACCCTTTGGAAAGGCACATCAGATCCGGGGTGATGTTTTCGTGGTCACAGGCAAACATCCGCCCCGTGCGGCCAAAACCCGTCAATACCTCATCACAGATCAGCAGCAGATCGTGGGCGTCAGCAAATTGCCGCAGACGCTGCAAGGTGCCCGGTGGGTGCATGACCATGCCGCCGGCACCCTGTATCACCGGCTCCACCACAATGCCCACGTATTGGCCGGGGCGGCGGGCCAGCAGCGACTCCATCTGGGGTATCCAGGTGGGTGCCAAAGTCTCTTGGGCCCCAAGGCTTTCTTGTACCGCAGCATTCAAACCGGAGAAGGCCGCAAGACGCGGTGCCGCCACCCGGTCCACCGGAAAACAAAGCGGCTGATAAACCTGATGAAACGCCGGAATGCCTCCCAGGGAAACCGCGCCCAGGGTGTCTCCGTGATAGGCGTCGTGAAAGGCGATAAACCGGGTGCGCTGCGCCTGCCCCACGTTTCTCCAATACTGAAAGGCCATTTTGCAGGCCACTTCCACCGCCGTGCTGCCATCATCCGAATAAAACACACGCGTCAATCCCGCAGGGGCAATGTCTATAAGCCGCTTGGCCAGAACGATGCTCGGCACGTTGCCAAGACCCAGAAGAGTGCTGTGGGCAATCGCATTCAACTGGGTTCGCACGGCCTCATCAAGTTCCTTTACACCATGGCCATGCACATTGCACCATAGCGAAGAAACTCCGTCGATATAACGCCGCCCTTGGAGGTCAAAGAGAAATTCACCCTGGCCACGAACGATAATCAGCGGATCGGCCTTCTCCATCCACGATTTCATGGGCGTAAAAGGATGCCATAAAAACCGCCGGTCCCATTCAATAAGTTGCTCTTGGGTCAGATTTTTATCGTCCATCGCCGGTTCATTATAATGCCAACCGATTGGGTGTCACCCGTTGCGCCGCTCCGCGGCGGCGGTGGGTGTGTACCCGTTTTCATCGGGAACCGCCGAAGGCTATGGTTATCAGCCAATGCGGCCAGCGGTGCCGGTCTGGGGGCGCGGGTGTCCTCACCCGCCGTTGCCCAGTACCAGCGTCTGCGCGCAGGCCCAGAACTGCCGTTACGCAGGGCGCTTTGCCAATACCGACAAAAACGGGCACACCCGGTGGTGGCCGGTCAATCCGCCACAATCCCCTGGAAGCAATTATAATACCACCATGATGGAGCCACCCACACATAAGATCATTGCCCGGGATGCCGCCCATCAGGTCGCGTCAACTCCGACCGCCTATGCGGATACGCCGTTGGATCGCCGCCTGCGGCATCAAATGCTGCGTCAGCAGGTCATAGCCCGCGGAATTAAAGCCGCGCGGGTCGTGCGGGCCATGGCCGCAGTGCCGCGACACTATTTTGTGGATCCCGCCTTGCGTTCGCAGGCTTATGCCGACAGTGCCCTGGAAGCGGGCCAAGGCCAAACCATCAGTCAACCCTACATCGTTGCGCTCATGACCGAGCGCCTGGATGTTCACTCGGATCATCAGGTCCTGGAAATCGGTACCGGTACAGGATATCAAACCGCCATCCTCGCCCGATTGGCCCATGCCGTTTTCACCATCGAGCGCCTGGATAGCCTGAGCTTAACCGCCCAACAGCGCTTGCGGCTTTTGGGTTTGACCAACATTCATTACCATATCGGCGATGGATCCATGGGCTGGCCGGGCGAACGCATCTTTGATCGGATTTTAGTGACCGCCGGCGCGCCCGACTGCCCCGCGGCGCTGCAGCGGCAATTGGCCATCGGCGGCAAATTGGTAATTCCGGTGGGAGATGAATCACAACAGACGCTCATGGTTCTGGAGCAGACCAACAAGGGGCTTTCCCGCCACGACGTCATTGCCTGCCGCTTTGTGCCGCTCGTGGGCCGGCAAGGTTGGCCGGCACTCGACCAGCCGCATTAGAACGATAGGTTAACGCCGGTGATGATGGTTCCCGGCACCACCTGGAGATAACCATGGATTCCAGCCTGCCAGCCTCAAGCGCTATCGCAAGCCCGCCGGCGCTACGCCTGGAAAGCCCCATTGAGCTGGCCCACGGCGTCGGACCGCGCCGGGCCTGGCAACTGCGGGACTTAGGCGTTGGCACCTGTGCGGACCTGCTGGAATATTTCCCTCGCGATTACGTGGAATTTCACGGCCAGCGAACCATCTCGCAGATTCACCCCATGGAAAATGCCGCCGTGGAAGGAGATATTTTACAAACCCGCAGCTTTCCCCGGCGACCTCGGCGTTTTGAGGCCCTGCTCGATGACGGTTCCGGTCGATGTCAATTGGTGTGGTTTAACCGGTGGAACATGCAGGAAAAAATCCAGCCAGGCACGCGTTTGCGCGCCACTGGAAAAATGCAACTCTACAACGGCCGCTATCAAATGGTACAGCCGCAATATCAACTCATCGGCCCGGCAGCGCCCCAGCCCCCCACCGCGGCCCTGGAACCCGTGTACCCGGCCAATCAGGAACTTTCCAGCGCCGTTATCGCCCGGATCATCCACGCGAATCTCGAGGCGCTTCTCGGCCAGGTGGGTGAATGGTTCAGCCCCGCCCAGCTTCACCAGCGCGCCCTGCTGACGCGGCGAGAGGCCTTTTCGGTAATTCATCGGCCACCGTCGCTGGCCCAGGCATATCAGGCCCGCCGCAGCCTGGCCTACCACGAATTTTTCATCCAGCAAACCGCCATCGCCGTTCGCCGCCATCATCACCGCACCCAGCAGGCCGCTGCGGCCCTTAGAGTCGACCAAACCGTCGAAGCACGTATTCGGGCGCTGTTACACTTTCCCCTCACCAACGCCCAAAACCGCGTTCTAGCCGACATTCAGCGCGATCTGGCGCAGACCCGCCCCATGAATCGCCTGCTTCAGGGTGATGTGGGCAGCGGTAAAACAGTCCTGGCCTTATTTGCGATGCTCTTTGCCGTAGCCTCCGGGGGGCAGGCGGCGTTTATGGCACCTACCGAAATTCTGGCCGAACAGCATTTTGACACGCTCCATCGCTATCTCTCCGCAAGCCGCGTGCAGATGGCCCTGCTTACCGGTGGCCAACCGCCGGCGGTGCGGGAATCCACCATCCGCGGCATTGCCGATGGTTCCATTGGTATTACCGTAGCCACCCATGCCTTGCTAAGCGATGTGGTTCAGTTCAAGAATCTGCGGGTGCTCGTGGTGGATGAACAGCATAAATTCGGGGTACGGCAACGCGCCCTTATTCGCTCCAGACATCCGGGTGTGCATACGTTGGTCATGACCGCCACTCCTATTCCCCGGACCCTGGCCATGACCATTTTTGGAGATCTCGACAGTTCCGTGATCGATGAAATGCCGCCGGGACGACAACCCATCGGTACCCGCATGGTTCCCGAAAATCAGCGCCAGAAGGCTTACCAATTCGTGGCCGACCAGCTTAAGGCAGGGCGGCAGGCATATATTGTGTTACCGGCCGTTGACGAAAATGTGCGCGAATTGGCCAACGCCGTTCAATGCCGCGATGAACTCGCCGCAGGCGTTCTGAAGGATTTTCGTATCGGCCTGGTTCATGGGCGCATGGCCAGGGAACAGCGGCAGCAGGTCATGGAATCTTTTCGCCAACACCAACTCGATGTCTTGGTGGCTACCACTGTTATTGAAGTCGGGGTGGATGTGCCCAATGCCTGCGTCATGGTTATTGAACATGCCCAGCAATTCGGTCTTTCCCAACTGCATCAATTGCGGGGGCGGGTGGGCCGGGGCACCGCGGCCTCATGGTGTTTGCTGCTGGCGCAGGAACCCACCGACACGGCCAAAGCCCGCATGGCGGCTTTGTGTAAATACCCCGGCGGATTTGATATTGCCGAGGAAGATCTCAAAATCCGCGGCATGGGCGAAATTGTCGGCACCCGCCAGAGCGGCCGTGCCGATTTGCAGTTTGCCGAACTGCTTTTTGATGCCAAACTCCTGGCCATGGCCCGTGCGGACGCTCTGGCATTGGTTGCTAACGACCCCCACCTCATTCGCTCTGAACACGCCATGATCCGGCAAATCATCACCCGCGATCTGGGCGACGCAGTGGCTCTTGCCAATGTAGGTTAGGGACCGCGCAAAAATAAATTCGTGCTTTACGGCGCAGAAATTTTGGCCGCTGGCGCCGCGCAAGCGAGGCGTATACCCCGCAGTGGGTCTGGAACGAGCCAGCAACGAAGCCGGCGGCCAAAAGGGCCAGCCGAAAAGTGTGAAGTTATTTTTGCCCCGTCCCTTAGCACGATCTTTTCCGACTTGGCATTTTTCTACCGACGGGCTAAATGCGGCTGTCGATGACCAGCCGCAACCCGATTCCAGCCCAAGTTCACGCCAAAATCGTTTTCGAGCGATGCGCCAGGCAGCGCTGCGGGCCAGGGTACCCCTGCCACCAACCTCACTGGGCCGCAAACCACGTTGAGTACCGGCCCCATCGCCGGAGTGGGCATTTGTCGAAACCCAAAATATTGTTTATAATCCTTGGCCCTGTTGCCCTCATCGTCTAGAGGCCTAGGACACGGGCTTTTCACGCCTGTAACTGGGGTTCGAATCCCCATGAGGGCAGTTGAAGGCTTCGCCACGACGGGCCGGTGGCAGACGCCGGGCAGCATGGAGGCCGTCCAAAATCCGTAACGCATGGCAGCGGGATGCGCGGCGGTGGGCAACTGAAATTGGTTTCGGCAGCCCGGTTTTCCCGCTTGGTACAGTTGAGGTTTTCATGGGCATTCGCGCAATTGATCTTCGCCGTGGCATTGCGGTGGAATACAATAATAAACTCTACGTGGTGCATGATTTTGCCAAAGTGTCCAAGGGTAATTGGCGTTCCTTCATGCAGGTAAAGCTTAAGGATACCCAGACCGGCAGCATTATAGAGCAGCGGTTTCGCGTCGACGATAATCTGGAACAGGCGTTTCTTGAACAAAAAGCCGTGGAGTATCTTTATTCCGATGGCACCACCCACCACTTCATGGATATGACCGACTTTGAACAGTTGGAACTTTCCGGTGATGTCGTCGGCGATGCCGTGCAATATCTCAAACCCAACACCCAGGTGCAAATCACCATGTATCAGGGAAAGCCGTTTTCCGTGGAACTGCCCAACACCGTCGAGTTGGAAGTGAAAGATTGTCCACCCAGCATTAAAGGGGCCACAGTCAGCAACGTCGGCAAAGACGCCACCTTGGAAACTGGTTTGGTCATCAATCTACCGGACTTCATCACCAAGGGTACCATTGTCCGGGTGGATACGCGCACGGGCGAATATCTGGGCCGGGTCAATGAATAACCGGCGCTGGCGGTCCACCCCGCACACACACTGCCCGCCAGCCTTCCGCCATCTTTAAATTCCCCGGTGAAACCATGCCCGACTTTTCCAACCAGTCCATGCCGCCCGCCTCCGACAACAATCCCGCTTCCCGGCCGGGCGGCAACTCGGCGGGACCGCCTCAGCATCAACCGCCGCGATTTTTCCGGCGGCTGGGACTGCTGCTGCTGCGACCGGAGCAATGGGCGGAATCTGCCATGTTTCCCTACCGCTACGTTCTAGGACCGCTGCTTTTTATCATTCTGGTGGTGTCCGTACCGCTGGCGGCCCATGTTGCCGGCGAGCTTGTGAACGTGGAAGAAGCCGCGGTGGGGCAATACGATCAGTCTTTCAAGCCCATGCTGCTAAGCCACGGAACTTTGAAAATTCTTCCCGCTCCGGGCAAAAAAATCCTGCTTTTGAATCAGCCGGATTACGAATTGCGCGTGGATATCACGGGGCGCAAAACCGCCGCCGATTTGCACCAACCTATGGGCCTGCTGGTGACGAACGACAAGCTGTACACCAAGGTTTTTTCAGCCACCCAGACCCTGCCGCTGAGCCGGGTACAGCGTTACTTTCTTCTTGCCGCCGGCAATACCGCCGTGCTGCACGTACCAGTGAATAAACTTCCGGATGTGACGGTCAATTCTAAAAGTCTCCGCCTGCTGCTGCGCTATCTGCGGCCGGCACTGGTCCTGGCCATCGGCCTGATTCTTTTTGGCTTCAATGTGGTGAAATTCCTGGGCTGGGCTCTCATTATGACCGTGCTGATTTCACCGGGGGTGATGATTTTGAATCAACATCTGGCCATGCCCCTGCGCGTGGCCATGCGTATTGGCACCGCGGTCATGATTCCACTGGTGGTGGTGCGCGGACTATTGGAATATTTCCGCCATTCTTCGCTTATGCCGTCGCCGGGGCATTCCGGCGATTTTTATGCCATGGTCTGGTGGTTGGCCCCTCTGCCCCTGGGTTTATGGGCCGGTTTTCTGGCCAGTCGCAACCTTACCCGCACTTCCCCCGGACGAAAGTAACAGACCGCGCTAAAATAAATTCGTGTTTTACGGCACAGAAATTTTGGCCGCTCTCGAGGCGTGAGCGAAGCACCTACCCCGCCAGTGGGTCTGGAACAAGCAAACAACAAAGCCGGCGGCCAAAAGGGCCAACCGGAAAGTGTGAAGTTATTTTTGTCCGGTCCCTAAGGCCTATTTATCGTCGGCCCCAGCCCAGCCAACGCAGCGCCGGCGTCACCAGTCGCCGCAGAAAATGCCATACACTTAGCACCCGGAGCCGTTTGGACAGATGGCGCAACTGGGGATCGTCCGGGGCAATATCCAGCGCTTCGCCAAGCCAATAACCGGCCCGCGCCAAGTCACCCCGTTCCACGTACGCCAAAGCCAGATTGGACATGGCCAGCATGTACTTGGGTTGCAGGCGAAGCGTGGCCCGACATTGGGCAATTCCTTCGTCCACGCGCCCGGAAAACAGCATGGCCACCGCCAATCCATGGCACGCATCCACATGCTGCCCGTCCATACCCAACACCCGCCGAAACGTGGTTTCCGCACCGTCATAAACCTGCATATCCATGAACAAAGCCCCCAGATCCATCAGGGTAGCCTCGTCATAATCGCTTTGCGCCAGTTCGCAATTGGCGTGATACAGGGCTTCAGTACGATTTTTGAGTTGCCAGTGAATACGTGCCATTTTCACGTGCGCGCCGACAAATTGCGAGTCGTGCCTTAACACATAGCGGAAACGCTCCAAAGCCAGCGGGTAATCACCATCCGCCTGGGCCAGCGAGCCTAGATGAAAATGAGCCGTACATTCTTCCGGCTCCAGGTCCAGTACCTGCCGGAACTTTTCCGCAGCCGCCTCCGGTGGACCCAGCTCCATCAGCAATTCGCCTAAATCCAGCAGGGTATCCACGTTGCCCGGATCCGAACGCAATTCCTCCAGCAGATGCCGACGGGCTTCCTGCAGTTGGCCCTTGGCCCAATGGGCATCGGCCATGCGTGCGTGAATCTGTGGATAGTCCGGTTCCGCATCCAAGACCTGCTGCCAGCACCACAGGGCACGGTCATACTGGCCGCGGGCCAACAGTGAGGCTCCCATGTTATAAAAACAGGCGGGGCATTTTTCCTTATATTGGCGGGCCAGATAAAAAATTTCTTCCGCCCGTTGATGGTCGCCCAATTCGCTATACGCCAGAATCCGCGGACAGTACGCCGCTTCAAAAGACGGATCCAGCTTTTCGATGCTTTCAAAATGGGCTATGGCCTGCTGATAGCGCGCCAGCCGGATGCAATCGGCTCCCGCCGAGTTGAGAATTTCCAGATCTTGCGGGTCTATTTCCAGGGCTTTATCGTACGCCGCAACGGCTTCCTCAAAACGCTCCATCATGTCCAGCGTCAAACCCAGATTAAAATACCACGCACTGTTGTTGGGGTTGATGGCGATGGCCGCCCGGAGCTCGGTCAACGCTTCTTCCCAGCGACCTTTTTCGTAAAGCTCGTGCGCCCGTTGGACCCGCTGTTCCGCTTCTTGCCATTCGCTCATAGTATCACAACTCCCGGGACGCACTTTCTCCATGGTAACAAAATCACTGGATAAATCCAAATAGTCCCACGGGCCAACCCACCCGACCACACCGGCCATCGCCTTACCGCTTGGACAATGCCCCCACAATGCCCTCCAGTGAAAACACCCCTACACCCGGAGATAAACCCATGGTCCAGTCCAGCATCTGGCCTGCCCGCCCCAGGTTTCCGATGGACGCGGCATCACGTTCTTTGAGCTCTTCCAGGCCTAAACTCGCCAGCGCATATTTTTCACGAAGCTCGACAATTTTGGGGTCGCTGCTGTGCAGCAGTTCCCAGTACAAGCGACTGATGAGTTCCAGTTTGCCTACATCCAACCAATCGCTGGCGCACGACCGGCAATTTTGAAGGTTCACGGGAATCATCGGGTGCAGCCGCTGAATTTCCATCGTGGCGTGGCAATCAGGGCAGTCCAAAGGTTTTTTGGTGTCGGATTCCACCACCACCTCCACCAGGTCTCGCAAATCAGCGGTTTGACTCGGATCGGCCGAGGCCGCTGAATTGGGACTGCTCGTGGGCATCACCGCCCCCGGCTGCGTGCGGGCCATCCGCAAAAGCCTGATGCGTTCTATCCAAACTCCAAAGCAACTCGGACAGGTTTTTCGGACCACGATCGGTCCTTCCTTCACATAGGTCATTAGCGCAAAACAGCTTGGGCATCGTGGCATGATCACCTCCGATTGACAATCTACCGTCGGCACCCTCAAAACCGGCTCGGTTTCACCATCCCTGAATTTTCGCATATCCGGCCCGTGGGTACAACCCGACTCGGAACTACGCACCGAAACCAATAATGTCCGGAATATGTTAACAGAATACCACCACAAAATTAACCCAATCTTAACTTGCGCTTTCGCGCCGCATATGTTCTACTGTCAGCCATGAGTCATGCGGACCAAAAGAACATGGATAAG
>JAJYZF010000152.1 GCA_021800165.1 Planctomycetota bacterium
ACCCGCTTCCATGCGAGCCTGTACCCTACACTATTCTCGCAAATGTGATGAAAAGTGCAACTCCCCAGAAAAGTACCGCCACAGCCCGAAGAGAGTATACCATGAATGAAAAATCCCAAGCGCCATCCATTCCCGCAGGTCTGGCAGCCATAGGCGCGTTGGCCATCGCTTGTACAACATTGGGTGGTTGTCGGCGTCAACCGGCGCTGCCGGCACCGCGCACCGCCACCACCAGCGCCACACCTTAACCTCGACCGCGCTGCGCTCCTTGCGCCCAACTCTCTCCACACCTGTTGAGGTTTGGATATCGAGTTCCCGATGCCGCAGGAGCGGCCAATCGAAGTTCTGGGAGAGCGTCGTTTGCGTCTTGGCTTGCAGCCGCCCCAAGCGCTGCGCACCTACTGCCGAACCGGCTTAAAAAGCGGAATAAGTTTGACCGCCTTCCAGTGACCGTGATCTTTTACCTTAATCATGGTGGGCAGCAGCACATGATCCCGGGTATTTTCTTTACCCTTGACTTCGATGGTCAATCCGACATAGGGTGCCAGCGGCTTGGGGTTTACATCCAGCACCCAGGCATGGCCATGCACTAAAATACCGGCTGGAGCGCCGGACAACAGACATTTTCGACCGCACATCCGGCCATGGGATCGGCCGGTCAGCCCCAAACCGGAATAGCAGTTCATGTCCAGTAGTTGCCCTTTGACGGTGACCGATTTAAGCGGCACCGCCCAGGCACTTACGGACATGACACCAATTGAAAGACCAGCAACAAGAGCGGAAAAAATTTTGCGATTCATCACGCAACTCCCCAAAAGAGATCCACTAAGCGCGCCAATGACCACCATCGGCAAGCACCGGGGTATTGTGGCCAACCGTCGCACCGCCGGATCATCGGCTGCTCCGTGAGCTTAAGGCCCGGAAGCAGCCGATGTCGATGCGGCGGGTATTCGGCGAGTTAAAAACTACTACTGGTTACCAACGCTCACGACGGTGATGCTCGTGCGGCTGGTTACCCATTGACCATCGCCGGTTTTGGCATACGCCTTCACCATATAGCCACCCGCCTGCGAGGCGGTGAACTTCGCATATTGATTGGCCCGTGAACTATCGGGGGTCAGCGTGGCCGTCGTCGGCGTAACCTTCCAATGAATACTGCTGTTGGTAAGGTTCATGGTCGTGGCATGCACCCAAACGGTTTCACCCACCTGCACGGTCTTGTGCTGCGTGCTGACACTGATGGCCGGCGCATTGGCATCGGAATGATACGACTGCGAACAGCCGACTACGCCCAGCCCTAATGTTGCGGCCAGCGCCACCGCGATTGCCAGGTTAGCTAACTTCGACTTCATGAGAAAACTCCTTAAAAAAAGAAAAACTACATACTCTGTGGGGCACGGCAACCGAACCATCCCATCATGGACGGTAAATCGGCCACCGCCCCCTGCTAATGATTGCTCTGGTTATCCGTGGACGTTACACCGGAGGTATTGTCCGGAGAAGCCACGGGTGCCGACCTGGTGGATGCCGGCTTCATATTTTTCACATCGTTGACCATCTTGTTTTTGTCGTGGTTCATTTTCGACCCGTCCACTGTCATGGTCACGTGGGAGTTATTCCCATGATGGCCGCCGGAAATTTCAAACCAGCCAAGGTAAAACCCCGCAACCACAAAAACAATCACGCATAAAAACAGTACTGTAAAAATCACTCTCATGGTGATCCTTTCTAACAATGAGCCTGTCGGGCGGTTTAAAATCTTCCGGGAAGGATTCCCATCAGCAGCAGGATAATCAAAATGATCAGTATCACGCCCAACCCGCCGCTGGGACCATAACCCCATTGCCGGGAGTAACCCCACGTTGGCAACACGCTCAGCAGCACCAACACCACAATAATCAGTAGAATCAAGCCCATATATGCACTCCTTTCAAATGTGAACGCAACTAGCCTGAAATTTATCGCCTAATAACTAATGTATGATATTCATATCTACACCCTATTAGCGATCTCCCCACCCCCACACCGTCCAGCCTATAATGCAATCGCCGTGCCGCACGCGGCGTTGCGATATTTCAAGGCTTACCGCCGCTATTGCGTAGTTACCAGCAGACATGGACATTTTGTCCGGGACATATCGCCGATTATCGAGCCTTATTGTCGTAGCTGCCGGAGGCGAATCCGCGGCACCCCAATGCTCCGTTTTCTTTTTTTATTTTCTCCGCCCCTTCATGAGTAAATGCCGCTGGCGTTGCAAACCCACCGAATAAGCCGTGAAACCACAGCAAATTCGCCGCGTCGTCTGGCCCCGCTCTTCCCGTTTCATCCTTGAACGCGCCCCTTATCAGGCTTCTGCCAGGCGCTTGGTACGCCCTTTGCGTAGCCAATTAACCTGTGTTGGTTCACCAACAGGTTTGTGAACCGTATTTTTTCTCTGTCTTTTTCTACAGGAGTTTTCCATGAAAAGCGATAAACAAAACGCCGAATCCAAAACATCCCAGCACGATGCCAATCGTGATCCACTAAGTGGTCGAGCCGGAGCCCACCCAATAGGAACCGGCCTAGGTGCCGTCACGGGCGGCGTTGCGGGAGGCGCAGCCACGGGGGCGGTCGTTGGAACCATGGCCGGACCCGTAGGTACCGTCGTCGGTGCCGCTGCAGGAGCCGTGGTCGGGGCGGTGGTCGGCGGTGCTGCCGGCAAGGGCATTGCGGAAGCCATTGATCCGACCGTGGAACACGGCTTCTGGCGTTCCAGCTATACCAATCGGCCTTACGTCACCAAAGGCAGCCGCTACGAAGAATACGCGCCGGCCTACCAGTACGGTTGGGAATCCAAAACCAGGCACCACGACAAAACCTTTGAACAAAGCGAACCTTACCTGGCCCGCGATTGGAATCAACACCGCGGTACGTCCACCTTGGATTGGGAACATGCCAAGCCCGCGGCGATGGATTCCTGGAATCGCGTAAGCCAGCGCCGGCCGGAATCTGTGAAAAAATAAAATGGGCTATCCGCAGTGGGGCCACATACAGTGGGGCAAGGTTATGTGGGGCAACTGCGGCGGGGGTTCTTCTGCCACTTTTTGGCCGGGTATCCCCGCTGCTTTTTTCCCGCAACACAACGCTAAATCAACCAAAGGAGATCAATCATGGCAGCAACGCTTAAAGAGTCCCCAACCCATGCAGCGCCGGCCCGCCAAGACCTCATCGACCTGCTCAATGATGATCTCGCCCGCGAATATCAGGCCGTCATCGCCTACGTGGTGTATTCGCAAGTGATCAAGGGCGCCGCTTACATGAATATCGCCGCAGAATTGGAAGTTCATGCCGCCGAAGAACTTCAACACGCCATCACCCTGGCCAATCAAATTGATTATCTCGGCGGAATGCCCAAAGTTACACCCAAGGCCGTGAAAATATCCGACCAGGCCGAAGACATGCTGCGTTTCGACTTGGACAACGAGAATGAAACCATCCGCAACTATCGCCAGCGCATCCGACAATGCGAAGCCTTGGGCGAATATGCCCTGGCGGAACACCTGCGCCAGATATTAATGCAGGAACAGGACCATCAAATTGCCCTGGCCACGGCCTTGGGCGAGGATGTTCCGGACGTGACCGGGGCGCAAGAGCGGGCGTAACCTCGGCGTGGACAGACAGCAGCCCAAGTTCAGCACTCTTGGCACGCTGCCATGCAGCAAGGTCTGCCGGGACCGCCAGGTAGAGTAAATGAACGTTTGTCGCACAGGTTGGCATTTTTTACAGGAGTTGGCCATGAACAGCGTAGACAAAATCGAAAAAATCCAGACCGCCCACGTGGATGCTAATGGGGATGCCATCCACGGCAGCGGCGATTCCCATGTTGTGGGAACCACGATAGGAGCAATCGGTGGTGCCGCCGTCGGCGGCGCTATTACCGGTGCCATGGTGGGTACGGTTGCCGGGCCGCTGGGCACAATCGCCGGTGCCGCCGGCGGAGCCGTGGTCGGGGCTTTGGCGGGCGGCGTGGCCGGCCACGAGATTGGCAAAGGCGTGGATCCCGCCATGGAACATGAATACTGGCGCGACAACTATCTTACGCGGCCTTACGCCCTCTCGGGTATGCCCTACGGCATGTATGGCCCCGCCTACCAGTACGGCTGGGAGGCCCGCGTCTATCACCATGATCAATCGTTCGACCAAGTCGCGCCGCATCTGCAGCGCCAATGGTCCGCCCACCGGGGTACTTCCACGCTGGATTGGGAACAGGCCAAACACGCGGTTCGCGATTCCTGGAATCGCATCAGCGGTAAAAATCCGCCGGCTTCCAAAACAAAGGAATAAACATGGCTGAGGTACTGCCGCAAGATACCTTTAATCCGGATGCACTCATCAACACCCATCGGCACAGCTCCCAGATGCGAAGCCAGATGGAGGTGTGCGCCCAGGAGTTGGCCATGGCCAACCGGACCATGAAGGAAAAACTCGCGGGCCGGGCCACTCTGGAGGGTGCCCATGAACTGCTGCTGTGGAGCGAAAGCATCGAAAATAAATTAAAACAATTCGCCAATGACCTGCGCCTGCTCGACACCGCGCTGGCGCAGGAAATTGTCCAGCGCCAGGACTTGCAGGAAAAATTGACCCGCAGCGCCGCCCAAAGTGAGAAACACCGCTATCTGGCGTTTCACGACTCGCTCACCGGGCTGGCCAATCGGGCATTATTCCACGACCGCCTGGACCTGGCGTTGCGGCAGTACCAGCGTCATCAGCGGTCCTTCGCTGTGATGTTGATAGACCTGAATCAATTCAAAAGCGTCAATGACACCTTCGGCCACGATGTGGGAGACCAGGTGTTGCGGTTGGTGGCCCAACAGTTGCGGGCCTGCGTCCGTCAGGAAGATACCGTCGGCCGATCGGGCGGCGACGAATTTGTGTGCCTGCTGCTGGAGGTGAAAGAAGATGACGCCATTGCCAACGTTGCCGCTTCCATGCTGGCCCTGATCGCCCAGGTGTCGGGTCTGGTGGAAATCACTACGATGCTGCGGGCAAGTCTTGGCACGGCCATTTGCCCCCGTGACGGCAACACCGCGGAAGCTCTGTTGAATCACGCCGACGCAGCCATGTACCAGGCCAAGCGGGCGGGCAAGGGCCACTGCCTTCGGAGCGGCCAGGTTGCCGCGGTCGCTGGCGTCGGAAACGAAGCGGGTCAAGGGCAGGCGGTCTCGCCCCCAGAGGTGGTTGGAGGCCAAGCCAATAACAACCCGTACTGAAAAATTTCTGCCCCCGCGCCGGCAAGCTCGCACCCGCAAAAATCTGCTTCGACCCGGATTTTTGCAAAACTCAGTGCTTGCCGAAAAAGAGCCGGCGACACCTGCCATTGTTGTTGGGCTTGGTGAGGTTGGTTGGGCTGGTTGGCTATACTTGAGGCGGTGGGTATAATATTAAAAAGGTTCATGAGAAGGTGGATTTGGCAGCGTCGACCAGAGTCGGGGAGGCGTGCGTTGGCACTTGGGACGCGGACAGTGGCAAGTAAATTGGACCGTCAAAATGAAAATTACCGATGAGTATCCAATATTGTCCGGGAAATTCGCGTGGGTGAAAGCGTCGAGATAATTTTGTTCGATGCCAGGGCCTGCTGCGGAGGCCGGTCCGAGGTTAGGCGAGCGGTATGGAAGTACCGGCAAGTTAAGCG
>JAJYZF010000153.1 GCA_021800165.1 Planctomycetota bacterium
GGTGGAACGAAAGATGTTGGAACGTTCGGCGACCAGCTGATAGAAATGCCACCAGGGCCAGTTGCCGGAGAGTTTGACGGCCACCTGGCGTGTGCTCTGGATGTAAACGTCCGGCGATGTGCATCGGGCGGGGATTTTTGGGGCGTGTAGATTCTGATCTGTCGATTGGGTTTTCAGGAGCTGATCGATGGATCACCGCGGCAGGAAGTTCTCATCGCGCGCTGGCGGGCCGACCATGCGGCATCCACGCATCACGGCAGCTTTCCCGGGCCGCCCCGGCGCGTTATGATTCTTTCGTCGATTCCATTTTGAGGCCGAGTTATGCTCGCGATCAATGAAATGCCAATGGCAAGACGGAAGCGGGAAGTGCGGCGGGTGCGCAGGACGGTCACCAATGGCGGCCTGGCAGGGAATATTCCCAATGGAACCACGGACTCGATTTGGTTCGGCTGGCAGACGATGGAGGAACGCAACCCCTCGGGCGGTACGGGCGGTACCGATACGCCGCTGAAACAGTACATCTGGGGAAGCTACATCGATGAGTGCCTGCAGCTGAATCTGCTTGCCGTGGCCGGGCCGCAGCAGCTGGCGGTGGGCGTTTACTACCCGCTGCAGGATACGCTCTACCGCACGATGGCGTTGGCGAATTCCAGTGGCGCCGTGGTCGGGGCGTACGACACCGACGCCTATGGCAACACGCTGATCTTCACCGGCCCGGGGCCGGACAATACGTGGTTCACGGACGATGATACGCAGTCGAGCTACGGCGCAAACGGTATTATTTACCAGGGCCGCGCCCTCGACGCTGAATCGGCGCTTTATTATTTTCGGACGCGCTACTACTCGCCGGCCTTGGGGCGGTTCACAAACCGTAATCCCTGGGGATACATCCAGGGCCGCCAGAACCTCTACGATTTCGAGAAGGAGTCGCCAACACGCTATGTCGAGCCGCTGAGTGCCGCCGTGGCCGTGGCCGTGGACGTGTTGCTCGGCGTCACCGTTTTGGCCGTGGTAACCCTCGCGGTAGCGCGCTCGAGGCACGTGCCGATAAGGATACCCGGCGGCGCGATCTGCGGAGAACCACCGGACCCGTGCCCCGGGCTGCGTACGGCGTTCGCCCCGGCAATGGCCAAATACGCGCGAGCGGCGGTGGCCGCCGTAAAGGCCGAAATCTCATTTCAGAACGAGGCTTGGGTCTACGAGGCCCAAGGGACCTATGCGGTGCACCTCGACTTGGTTCAGGCCGCCCAAGAAGGAGCGGCCCAGGCCTATTTGGCCGCACTGAAGGCCTATCAGAGCCTTGAGGAGCAGGGATGCTAATGTCGGTTGGAGAAGCGGGCGGCGGCGCGCTGGCGGGCCTCGCCAGCGGCTGCCATCTCGCCGCGGTTGCCGGCCCCTCGTTCGCCGGCCTCGACGCCGAGGTGCTCTGGCTATGGCTCGTCGCGGTGCTCATGCCCGCGGTCGTCGGCGCCTTATTGTTGCTGCGGTGGATGAAGTGCCAGCCACCGCCGGCCTTTGGCGGCTACCCGCGGGAGTACGTCGTCAAAGTGTTCGCTTGGCGCTGCTTGGCGGTGGCTGCGATTCCAGCATCCGTGGCCGCCGCCTCGGTGGCGACCGCCGGTGCCAGCCGCCCCGTCGCCAGTGCCGCGTTGCTGGCCGCGGTCGGCGTCTGGTCTTTGGTGAGCTACACCTGGCACCCAAGCGCCGTGGGCGAGTTCAACAGCCTCATGGACCGCCTGCGAATCGCGGAGGCCGCGGTGGGCCAGCGGGCAGTCCGCGGCGGGGCCCAAGCCCCGCGTGCTGGGCAATCGACGATGGCCGGGCCTCCCCCTGCGAGCACCGCGTGCCCGGGGCGGCGCGGTGAAAAAGCGGACGAAAGGAGTTCATCGGTGAACAGTCAAAACGGGAACGGGCCAAGGCCGGGGACGGCGCTATTCGCCTTGGCAACCGCCATCTTCTGCGTAGCGTACACCGGCATTGGCCTCTGCCTCGCTGTAGCGCGGACGCCCGGCGCGTCCAACCCATTCGCGGATGCCGACTCCATAGTGATCATCCCGATACTCGCTTCAATGGCCGGCCTCATGTATGTGTGCTCACCGCTGGCCGCCGCCCGGCAGACCGGGCAAAAACTCGCGACGTTCAAGGAGATAAGCCGGCGCTTGGACGCCGTCGAGGCGGCGTTGGCGGAGGAGCACGCTGGTGGCCACGGCGAGGCGAGCCCAAAGGCGGGCGACACCGAGGGGCGCGGCGAAGGTACCGCAGGAGAAGCGCCATGAGGCTGGCGGAGCCCGGCCGCTGCCGGAAGGCCGGCCCGGGGCCGGACAATATTTGGTTCACGGATGATGATACGCAGTCGAGCTACGGCGCGAGTGGTATTATTTACTGCGGCTACCGGTATGACGCTGAAACGGATAATTATTATGTGCGGAATCGGTACTATTCGCCGACGCTCGGCCGCTGGCTGACCCGCGACCCAATCGGGTATCAGGGCGGAATCAATCTTTACGGCTACGCCGCCGGCTCGCCGGTGGGGAATGTGGATGCGGAGGGCACCACCTGCTGGTCGTGCTGGGGCCTGGGACCCGAATGGCTAGCCCTCGGCGCCGGGCTCTTCGGGCTCGACGTTTGCCCCTTCGGCGAGTCGCCCGCCACCGGCGCTGCCTGCATCGCCGCCGTCCTTACCGTTATCGGCTCGATCGGCGCTCTCCTCGTCACGATTGGCCAGTGCATCGGTTGCCTCGAGAAACACCCGTGTAAAAATAGGGCGAAAATCAAGAAGCTGGAGAAGGAAGTGCGCAGGCTGGAAAGGAAGATGAAAAGCCTCAAGCGCAGGTTGCCGTGAACGACAGGGCCTCACGGTTCGGGGGCGCCCGCCCCAACGGGGAGCCAAGCCAAACTGAAGGAGAACCCAATGAAGATCGACGAGAGGCGCCGCTGCGTAAGTACATTTGGCCGCGTCGCGAAGGCCAGCCTCGTTATCCAGATCGCGACCCTAATCGTGGTCGCAGTTGCCGTACTTTACCCGCAAGCGTGGAGCGGTGGGTTCCGGTGGATCGTGCTGCTGAACTTGATCGCATCTGTATGCAGCAGCTACAGCGCGCTCGCCTACGCCGGATGGCTCGTCCGCGCCGACCACTGCCAAGAGGGCCAAAGGTAGCGGCCCGCGGGCTTGTGGGGGTTGGGGATCCCTGGGAGCGTGTCGGCGTCGAGGGTTGTTGGGGGCGGTGCCGTGGTGGCGACATCCGTCGGCCTTTGGGGCGGTGAGATCGGCGGCGCCGTCTTTCTGCTCCTCGGGTTGGCAGAGGGCTTCGGAAAAATGATCGAGTTGGGCGGGCTCATGCGGCAGCAAAGCGCCCTGATAGCCTCCGATGTCGCCGCCTACGGCAGGTGCATGGCGAACTGCCTAAACAGGGTGAACGTCCGACGAGTTGCATATGGCGGGGATTTTTGGGGCGTGTAGATTCTGATCTGTTGTTTGGATTTTCAGGAGCAGATCGACGGTGCGGCGTGGCAGCAACTTCTCAGCGCTGCCCCCGGTGCGTTATCCTTCAGGTAAGAATTCCATTTTGAGGCCGGGTTATGGCCGTAGCTAATGAAACATTGTTGCGGGAGTGCGAAGCTGGAGCGAGGGGCATCGCCGGCCCATGTCTCACACCAAGCCACAAAGGGCGCCAAGACGGTACGATAAAGCGAATGAACCCACTGACGAAATCTTTGCGTCTTTTCTTCTTAGTGTGAGAAAAACGCAGGTTACATCACGCGCCAGCGTGATTCAATATCTCGCGCGGAGGCTCGGAGATCGCGAAGAAATTCCAGAGGCGTGCGAGGCGCCCGCACCCCAAACCTCCGCGTACCTCCGTTACCTCTGCGGTAAAACCGGTTTCTCTCTTTCCCTGCGGTGAAAAGAATACCCGACCCGCGTCCATTGGGATCCTGCAAGAGGCTACGGTTACAATACCGCCTTCGCGTTTTTTGGTAACTCGTTGCCACGGCACGTCGATACCAGGCCGCACGAAAAAATGCCGTGCCCAACAAACTCGGCAGACTCACGTCGTGGAAAGTACCGGCCATTCCGGCTATGTTTATTGCGATGATCACTGTGCGCAACAGCAACCGAGGGATGTTCACGGCAAGAGTGGAGCAAAATATTCCGCTTTGCGAGGAACATTATCGACTTGTGCTGAAGGTTAAGGAGTTTCCGCCTTCGAATCCGGGGCAATTCGTTGAACTGCACACACGGCCCGACGTACCGGAGCCGGGATATCTCATCACCGAATGGGCACCGGGAGCCCGGCCGCCACAGCTTGACGCAGAAGAGTTCAGGGCACCAGCCCCCCTGCTACGGCGTCCGTATTCCATTGCGGCACACACGGTTGATGGGGCTGTATCTACGGTCGAGATCATGTATCGGGTGATCGGGAAGATGACGCGCACGATGGAGGTTTTACGGGCGGGTGATTCGGTAAGTCTGCTGGGCCCGCTGGGGTGCGGGTTTAATATCCCATCCGGGACCTCGCGGGTGGTGCTGGCTGGAGGTGGTGTGGGGATTCCACCGATGCTTTATCTCGCCGAACGCCTTGCAAAAGCAAACATTCCGACGATTGCGCTGGTTGGTGTGCAACGAAAGGAGCTTCTGCCGCTGCAGGTGATCGATGGTGGGCCATCGACGCTTCCGGTGCCGAGGCATTGCATCGAGGAATTTGCGCGGCATGGGATAGAAACGATTGTAACGACGGACGACGGGTCATTGGGTGTGGCGGGGCGCATTACCGGGGCGTTGGATGTGGTCTTGAGCGAGCACACCGGACCGGGAGTTGTGGTCTGCTGCTGCGGTCCGACCCGGATGATGCAGGCCACGGCGGCGTGCGCGCAGGCCCATGGGGTGACGTGTCTGGCCTCGCTGGAGCAGCCGATGGCGTGCGGCATGGGGACCTGCCAGAGTTGCATTATCAAATTCAAGCCGCCCGGCAGTACCGATTGGGTTTATCGGCTCACATGCACAGATGGGCCGGTATTTAATACACGTGATATCATCTGGAACTGACCGGCTCCGACGAGAATCGGGGCGGTCGATGGAATGCGGGCGAGGCGACGTTTTGAAAGCACTGTTACATGTTGCAGATCCGACGATCGGCCGATCCGGCCTGCAACTGCTATCTGCATTGTGGCATGCGGCGGATCATGATGCGCATCTGCTGATATTGGGGCACTACGACGGGATCGCGGCGGCGATCCGGGCCGGCATACCGGGGGAGCGGATATTGTGGCACCGGAGCCTGGGGCGATATGACCCGGCCACATATTTCGGTGTTGCCGGGGCGGTCAACGCCATCAAGCCATACGCCGTCGGTTTGTGGGGGAATTGGACGCAGCATACGGGATGGGCCGCGGCAAGGCGCGTGCCGCTGTGTATTGATTTTATCCCACCTTCACAGCCGTATCTTTCGCCGGCATTCTATGCGCACTGGCTGGTGCCGGGGCGACGTGTGGCGGTCGGTTTTGATCGGGGTGAGGCGTTGATGTCCGGCTCAACCACCCTGCGCTACTGCGTGCAGGGTTGGTGCGGACGGATGACCACAGATGCAGCGCCGACCGCTGAAGAAAGGCCTTCCGGCGAAGGGGCCACCACATCCCAGGCGACGGATCCTTCGGCTCAAATCGATGA
>JAJYZF010000057.1 GCA_021800165.1 Planctomycetota bacterium
ACCATCGAAGCCTCCTTGCGCGGGAGATACCATTCCCGGGCCTTCCATCACCCGGTATTACTTATCATCGGATTATGCCACCATCACCCTGCAATAAAGCCTTCAATTTTTGGCCGTGGGATGTATATGCCTTCCCGATGCTTGGCTCCTGCCCCATCGGGATTTCGGCATCCATGCCTCAACAGTAGAGATCAAGGAACACGGAGGGGGACGTCACGCGGCACGGGCGTGGGTGGCTTTTGGGCAGAGTCTCCGCTGCTTTGAGTTTGGAACAACATTATCGGCCTTGATTTGCCGAGCGTCTGATAAAACCATGAAAATCGCGCAAGATGATGCAACCAACTGAATTCCATGGTACACTTTGTTTGGGTATTGGTTTTCTGGCGGGCTGTTGTGCGGTCTAACCAACCCGTCAAAAGTTGGATTTTCAGACGTGCCAAAGGGCCGGTAAGCCGATATTACACCACGGCTGAAGTGGTAACGTCAGTGAAGGGTCTCTATGTCGCCAAAGCGTATTGCATTTGTAAAAAAAACTCTAGTGGTAGGTCTGTGTGCTGGCGCATTTACGGCTGTCTCACCCGCGATGGCGCAGCAACATGCGGCATCCAAAGCCATCCTGGTGGGCCAATTGATTAATGATGCCCGGGCGGCCGGACGTAATGTTTCCGTACCCACGCCCCTGGCAGCCCGCGAAGCGTTGACCCTGCTCAACATGGCGGAGAGGTTGGATCCCAGTTCGCAGACCGTTTTGCGGTTGCGGGCAGATGCCGCCGAGGCGCTGCACGATTATCCTGTGGCCCAAAAAAGTTTGTTATTGATGGTGGCCCTGGATCCCAACAATCTGGTGGCGCAGGTGCGTTTTATTGATGATCTGGCGGCCTCGCGGCAAACGGTGCAGCAGCGGCTTAAGGTGTATATGGCGGCGCTGGATGGCCGGAACTTGAATCCGCAGGTGGCCAGTGCCATTGCCCTACGTGCGTCCCGGTTGCTGGCATCGCAGGCCCGGCGGTCTGCGGCCTGGAAAATGCTACAGTTGGCGGTGAAGTTTAATCCGGCCAATCTGGCGGCGCTGCAGGACATGGCAGCCGAGATGGTTCGTAAACACGCTAGTCCACAGCGGCAACTTAAGGTTCTGTTACAGGTGCTGCATGCGGATCCGTACCAGCCGACGGTAATCGCCACCGTTGGCCGATTGCTGGCCGAGGCCGGCGATTACCATTTGGCCGCCAACTGGATGGATGCTGCCATCGGGCAATATCAAAGAGCAGATATTCCGATTCGTCCGGAGCTTTCCCTGGCTTTGGCGCAGGATTGGGCCATTGCGGGCGAATATCCGCAGTTCGATGCGTTTTCGCGGGAATTGCTGGCGATGAAAAACGTTTCAACCCATCTGTTGATGTTGGCCCTTACGGCGCACAGTCAGGGGCGTCCCGTGGACAGTCCTGGTGGCGTGGAATTGCTGCGGCGGGTGCAATCTCGGTTGACGGTCATGGCCAAGACTCATCCGCAGGTTGCGGAATTGTTAGCCGATAAAATCTGGCTGGATTTGTATTATGGTATTACTGTGCCGACGGATATCGCCGGACGGATTGCCGCCTGGCATAAATTAGCACCCACGAGTAAAGCGCTGTACCAGCGGATGATTGGCTGGCAACTCCTGCGGGAAAAGAAATACCATCCGGCCCGGATCGCCTTTCAGGCGGCCGGCCGGGATCCTTACGCACGTATTGGTTTGTCGTGGCTGGCGCAGCGGCAGGGGGATCGCGGCAGGGCGCAATTTATCCTGCAAAAACTATGGAATCATCCACCTTCCAGTTTGATGGCGCTGGATGTGGCGCAGGCGGCCCGCCAAATGCACGTGAAATTGCATCGCAGCGTTGCCGGTGAGTCTCTGGCGGCGCTGGTTGAAGACTATCCTTCGCATATTCTCAATGCCGTTGATCATCCATCGCGGGTGGTTCTGGTTACGACAAGCTGGTCGCACCGCATGGTCGACTATGGGCAGCCCCTTTATCTCAAGGTTCATTTTTTTAATGCCACGGGCCATACTCTGGCGGTGGGGCCTGGTACGGCCGTGACCACTGCGGTGGCGTTGGCCGGCCAGATAGACGGGCTTCATACCGTCAATCTGGGGGTGTATGCGGTGGATGAAAATCCGCAGGTGATGCAATTGGGAGGTCAATCCACGCTGACGGTGCGTTACCGCGTGGATCAGGGGCCGCTGATGAATCTGGTCTGGACCAATCCGAGTTCACTCATCGGCGGTAACATTGAGGTTATCACCAATCCGGTGGCGGACCACCAGCAGATGGCACCCGGACTCGGTGGACAGGAGCTTTCCGCCGGCTATTTCAATATCCGGGGCTTCTGCGGCAATTCGCTAAGCGAATTTGCCCGTGTCGCGCGGGAGTTGCCGACGTTGACCGGACAAAAGGCCATGTTGGCCGCGGGGGTGCTGGTGGTGGAACTGCCGCGGTTGAAGCAGATGGCCGCGGCCGCCGGCCTCCAACCGTCTGCGGCCGGATCGGTGCTTACGCCGGCCAAGCTCCGCAAGCTGGCCACATCGTCTTTACTCCAGGCGCTATCGCAGCCCGAGAATTCACTGGTTCAGGCGTGGATTGTCCGACAAGCCCCTCTGACCGGATTGCCGAGCAAATTACAAAAAGCGATTCTGGCTCTCAAGTCCAATTCTCATCCGCTGATTCGTATGATGTGTTACCGCTGGATGGTGCTCAAGGCCGAGTTGGCCCGCACCACTGGTCCCGGTACGGCCATTGCCCACGCCCTGGCGTTGCTGGCCCGGCGGGATTCAAGCAAGCTGGCGTCCGAATGGGCGGATTTGCTGGCACAACAGGCGGCCATTAAGCCGCCGAAGGCCCCGGCGACGACCCAGGCCACCAAGGATTCCGGTCCGAGTTCCGAATCAGCGGCTGATTTGAATGCCACGCTGGCCACGCCGTAATGGTGGTTTAACGCAGGCGCAGCAATTGTGCCGGATCCACACCGATCCGCGGCAAGTGATCGCGGACATCCCGGAGCCAGCGTTGTCCATCCTGGTAATAACCGGCGGTAGCAGCCAGTGATGGGATGCGACGTTGGAACCAGTGATTCAAATCGTTCATCAGAACTTCGCGCAGATATTTGCAGACCATACTGGCCAGGGCGGTGGCAAAGCCAGCGGATTCGGCTTTTGCTAAAAAATAAATTCTGGCATGCCGTTGCGTGCCGGTGATGACGTAGCCGCTCCATGGGTTGGACTCCGCAAGAACTTTTATATGTTCCTGAGGAAAAGTTTCCAAAAGTAGATCGAGGTAGTGGTCGCGTCCTCCCTGTTTATCAATAATAACCAGCAAATTTTCGGCGGCGAATTGGTGGTATAGATGGGCCAGATGCGCGAAGGTTGCACCGATGAGCACGGAAGCTTTGTTATTGGTGATACCGATCAGCCGGTTAAATTCCTGTTCCGTGATAACCCTTGTGCGCAGGGCCACCGGCGTAATGTCGGCGGAGTACAGGGTGCGGGCGAGAAAATTGGCGGACGGCCCGATGGCGGCGGAGCTAAACCGCGGCAAGGCTCCGTCGGCCTGATACCACGGCTGCGCAAAAACCGGCTCAGGCACCTGGCCCAGCGACAGCAATAGCTGTTGGAGTGTGTCGGCGGCGGGTGGACCGGGCGGCGAATCCGGCGACGGAGAGGAGTTTCGGCACAGCGTTTGCGTAAAGGCCAGCACCGTGTGTTCCAGCAAGGTTGGTCCATTGGCCAAGGCATGGACGATCTTGGAGTCGGCGACAATCAGTTTTCCTCCGGCAACCGGCGGCTTGCGGGTAATAGCGGCGGAAAGCGGTGTCCAGAGGTCTGCGTCCGCGGGCAGGGAAGTTGGTGGCAGGGCGGTGGCCGGGGTGGCGCTCTTTGCGGCAGGCGTACGGAAGGCGGCTGCAGAAATAACCAGAGGGCCAAGCAGCGGGCCGTAGCCAGCTTCATCAATACCGGCAACAATCATGGCCGGTATGGTAACCGAGAACCGGTTGCACCGCATCGAATGCTTTGTGACCGAGGGCTAGAAACCAAAGGCGATTTCGATACGGGCGTAAGGCTCTGGTGCAATCTCGGAAAGCGTGTTCAATTTACGAACATCGAAGCCGCTCTGAAATTCCTGCCCAAAGGCGTATCCGCCCGTTAACTCCAGGCGGATAGCCCGCATGGGGCGCCAGCTTAGGCCGGCCTCAACGCGCTGCTGCGAGAAAAACAGCCGCTGGGTATTGGGTGTGCCGCTGACATGAAAGACATTTTCGTCGTCGGCGTAGTCCGCCAGGAGTTTGAAATGGTCGAAAAGACGATATTTGAAGATAGCGCTGCCGGAGTAGGGAATCTCATAAAAAAAACGCATCTGCAAACGTGGCTCAGGCTTCCATTCCACGCCGAGATACGGCACGCCCGCAAAAATTTCCAAGCGACGATTGAGCCGCCAGTTGTACGCTATAATTGGCAGAGGAACATCCGGCAGAAAGAGTCGGTTGCCGTAATAATCCAAGCCTACAATAAGTTCGCGATCTTTATCGATATGGTATTGGCCGAGTAAATCGGCGCGTCCGTAGTATGCGTCTGGATCACCGCCAACGCTGGATCCAGAATATTCCGCGCCACCAACAAACGATATTCTCCAGCGGGCGGAATCGTAAAGCACTTCACCAGCGGCAACGGAAACATCAATCAGGTGTTGGGGGATGGTTGGAGCCGTGGTGTTGATATTGAAGTATTGCGCTTCGTAGCCAAGAGCCAGTGAGCTTACCGTGAGCGGGGGCGTTGCCGCGGCGTTGCTGAGGCGGTATCGCCCATCCAAATTCACGCTGGTCATCTGAAAGTGATCGTTGTTGCCTTTGGTATGGGTATCACCGTAAACGGTTGCGGTCTGCGTGAAGACCGCAGAGGCGTTTTCCGGCCAGGGCAGCAATTCAAGGCCAGGCCCGGTGCCGGCTGAGGCCGTCGGCGTCCAGCCTGGCGGGCCAAAGGCCAAAAGCATCAAGGCAATCCCTAAGCCGAGAGTACGTAATGCGTTGCGAAACATGCGGCGGCGTTCCTGTGCTGAGCGTTTCGGCGAAGTCAGGCCTCTGCCGACAACCGGGTTACCGGATAGGGATGAAGATGGCATCACTTCGGATTGTTGACAAACGCTCCGCCACGAGAGTTCTTGAGATAATGCAGCGCATGGACCTGCCCCGTCATCTCCAGGTTTTCGCGGTAGACCGGGTCATGCCAGCCTTCAATATCAATACTGCCCTTAAACCCGCCCATGCGCAGAATGGAAATGACATCGGTCCAGTTGGTGTCGCCAAAGCCGGGCGTGCGGTGCCAGACATAGGGCTGGCCGCCGCGAATGCCGCTGGTGCGTATCACATCCCAGGCTACCGTTGCATCTTTACCATGAACGTGGAATACCTTTTTAACCCATTTGCGAAGCTGCGGCAGAGGATCGATTAGCGACACCATCTGATGGCACGGCTCCCATTCGAGACCAATGGCCGGGGAAGGCACCGCGTCAAAGATCATCTCCCATGCGGTGGGAGAATGGGCGATATTCCAGCGTACATCGTGCCACCAGCCGCCCATGTCACAATTTTCAAAAGCGATTCGGACGCCCTTGGCTTCCGCCCGCCGGGCCAGTTCTCCCCATACTTTTTTGTATTGATGGATGGAATCCGGCAGCGGTTTGCCTTCAATGGCACCGGCGAAACCGGTTACGAGATCACACTTGAACAGATGGGCGGCATCAATGAGCCGGCCAAAATCGCGGGCGGTGGTCTCATCTTGCAGCGGATTGCCAAATACCCCGACCGAGCTGATAACGGCCCGGTCTCCGATGGCCTCCACCATCTCTTTAGCCGTGCGCTCCACATCGACGGCACCGATATGTTGCCAACAGGTGATGGAGAAGCTTTCAAAACCATGCGGCAAAATATCCTTGAGATAGGCGGCACCTTTATTCATAGGGGCTAGCGTGCCAATGCGAATATCCTGATGTGACATAAACTTTCCTTATTTAGTGAAACCAGCCAACGTCAGAGGAGATGTTAGCATGAGTTGTGGTGGATGCCAACGGCCAGTGATGCGGGTGTTGGTGGACCTCTCTGGGGGGGTAAGGGACCGGGCAAAAATAACTTCGCACTTTCCGGCTGGCCCTTTTGGCCGCCGGCTTCGTTGCTGGCTCGTTCCAGACCCACTGCCGGGGTCTGCGCCTCGCCAGCGGTAACACAATTTCTGCGCCGCAAAACACGAATTTATTTTTGCGCGGTCCCTAATCATTGCTGCCACCGGGCCTCGCCATTACACTTAAGTCTTAACGGCCATGGCCGGTGCAGGCGAAAAGCTGGATTGCAGCTTGAGAAAAACAGGAGTCAGTTCAATGAAACCGATGCGGATTATTCAATGCGGTGTGGGAGGGTTTGGAGGGGGGTGGCTTGGCGTGGTGCAGCGCAACGCGCAATTCGAACATGCGGCGCTGGTGGATCCCAATGCCGAAAATATGGAGGCCGCCCGGCGTAAAGTGCTTATGCCGGCTGGTCTTTGTTTTACTTCATTGGACCGGGCTTTGGCCAAGGTCAAGGCGGATGCCGTGTTGGTGGTAACTCCGCCGGCAACGCATCATCCGCTGGCGGTACAGGCGTTAGCCGCCGGTGCGCATGTGTTGGTCGAAAAGCCGATTGCGGAGGATATGCCCACGGCCTTGGCGATGGTCCGTCAGGCTGAGGTGCATAAGCGGGTTCTGATGGTGAGCCAGAACTACCGCAATAATCCGGCTCCGCATCTGCTGCGGACGTTGCTGGCCAGGAAAACCTTCGGTCGCCTGGTTCACGCGGATATTGTCTTTGCTCTGGCCGCGGATTTTAGGGGCAGTTTTCGTGAGACCATGGAGTATCCGCTGCTGCTGGACATGTCCATTCACCATACCGACTTGATGCGCTATATCACCGGCTTGGAAGCTAAAAGCATCTACGTACGCAGTATGCATACGGGTGCACCGGAATTTAAGCATGATGCCGCCTTCAAGGCCATCATCGAAATGGAGGGTGGCGTGGTGCTAAGCTACAGCGGCGATTGGACGGCCCGCCGCCTGGCTACCTCCTGGAACGGCGATTGGCAAATTCAGACTCGCAAGGGCGCTTTGGCATGGGATGATTCGGGCGTCACCTTTACCACTTCCCTGCCGTGGGGCAAAGAGCGGTCGCGAAGGTTTCTGGATGTTCCGGGCATGGCTGTTGCGGGCCAAGATTACAGCCTGACCGAATTTGGACGGGCCATTCGTGAAGGGGATCAACCCGAGACCAGTGGTAAGGATAACATTCGCAGCTTTGCCATGGTCCAGGCGGCCCTGGAGTCTTGTCGGCTGGGAACGGTGGTGCAAATGAAGGATATTTTGTCGGCAAAGTCATGATCCAAGGCGGCGCGGGCCGCACGCTGGGGAATGCGTAAGGAGTTGGCAGCGATGGGTTTAACGGCCCTGCCCGGGCAAAAAGTTTTTCTGCATGGCGGCGATTATAACCCCGATCAATGGCTGGATCGGCCGGATATTTTGCGCGAAGACCTGAGGCTGATGAAATTGGCGGGGGTGAATGTGGTGAGTCTGGGCATTTTTGCCTGGGCCAATCTGGAGCCGCGGGAGGGTGAGTTTACTTTTGAGTGGATGGATCAGGTAATCGAGTCACTGCATGCCAATGGCCAGCAGGTGATTTTGGCGACGCCGTCGGGGGCTAAACCCAATTGGCTGGCGCTGAAATATCCGCAGGTGCGGCGTTGCGATGCGCAGGGCCGGCGCGAGCCGCAGCAACTTCGCCATAACCACTGCATGACCAGCCCGGTGTATCGCGAAAAGGTGCGGATCATCAACACGCATCTGGCGCGCCGCTACGGGAAAAATCCTGCTCTGGTGCTGTGGCATTTATCCAATGAGTACAGTGGTGAATGTTACTGCGATCTGTGCAAGGAGGCTTTTCGCCAGTGGCTGCGTGCCCGCTACAAAACCGTGGCAGCAATGAACCAAGCGTGGTGGGCGCATTTCTGGTCGCACACGTTTGGCGGTTTTGACGAAGTGGACGCGATAGATCCGCATGTGAATGGATTGGCGCTGGACTGGAAACGGTTCACCACCGATCAGACCGTCGATTTTATGCGAGCCGAAATAGCGCCGTTGCGGGAGTTTTCTCCGCAAGTGCCGGTAACCACCAACATGATGGGCACCTTTGAAGGGCTGGACTACTGGCGTTTCGCTCCGGCTCTGGATGTCATCAGTTGGGATTCTTATCCCTTATGGCATTCGAATCGATCGGACTATGAAGTTGCCTCGGATACCGCCTTCAAGCACGATCTGAATCGTTCCCTGAAACGCCGGCCATGGTTGCTGATGGAATCTACGCCGTCGAATGTCAACTGGGCGTCGATTTCCAGACCGAAAAAGCCAGGAGTGCATCGGCTGGCGTGCCTGCAGGCGGTGGCCCACGGGGCTGACGCTATCTGCTATTTTCAATGGCGGAAAGGGCGGGGATCAGCGGAAAAATTTCATGGAGCCGTGGTGGATCATGTCGGCCATGAACACACGCGGGTTTTTGGCGAGGTAGCCGCGGTGGGGCGTGAGTTGGCGGCAGTGAAAGACATTCTCGGCAGCGAGGTTACGGCCAAGGCGGCGGTAATTTTTGACTGGGACAACCGCTGGGCGATCAATTCCTCGGCGGGCTGCCGCCACAGCGAAAAAAATTATGAAGCCACCGTGCAACGCCACTACCATGAACTGTTCCGGCGGGGTGTGGCGGCGGAGGTCATTGAATCGACCTGTGATTTGGCTGATTATCAGCTGGTGATTGCCCCGATGCTGTATATGCTCAAGCCGGGCGTCGCGGAGAATCTGAGGCGGTTTGTCCATGACGGTGGTACGCTCATCAGCACGTATATGACCGGGATTGCCAATGAAACGGATCTGGTTTTTACCGGCGGATGGCCCGCGGACGGACTGATGGAACTCTTCGGCGTTTGGGCCCAGGAGCAGGATTTGCTCTGGGACCATCAAAGCCAGACGCTGCTGGCGGTGCCGGACAATGGGTTGGGCCTGACGGGTTCGTATGCGGCGCGGCATTACGCGGAAGTCATTTACACGCGGGGAGCGCGAGTGTTGGCGACATTTGAACATGAGTTTTACGCCGGATTCCCGGCGCTGACTGTCAATTCGTTCGGCCGTGGGAAAGCGTATTACACGGCTTCGCGCAATGACGATCGTTTCCACAGTGATTTCATCGGCGGCGTGCTCTCGGATATAAAATTGCACGGTCCGCATGGTTCGGCCCTGCCCTTGCCTGATGGTATTTCCGTGCAGGTGCGGAGGCAGGAGGGGCGGGAGTTTATATTCGTCATGAATTTTTCTGAAATTCGGCAGGAGGTTTCCGTGGCGGATAGGCCGCTGCGATTAGAGCCATGGGGATGTGAGATTCTTGCGGTGCCATGACCGGGTCGCGGCCGCAGAATTTTTGCCGGGGCGAGATTGGGGCTGGCAGCGCTTACGTTCCCGGCAGCTCTTGGGGCCGATAGATACGTCCTGCCAACGCCCTGACACGATGGGCAAAACGGTGCTGGCATAAACGTGCGAAGGATGCCGCGGCCGGGCCGCTGCCAAAGAGGGTAAACAGGGTGGATCCACTACCGCTTAAATGAATCGTCTGGCCGGCGGCTTGGGCCAAATCCGCGCACAAGGTGTCCAGCCACGGGGCAATGGCGAAAGCCGGACCTGCCAGATCGTTGTGGATTGTGGCGTTAATTTCCGCGGGCTTTGCCTGGGCCAACCGCGGCCATTGCAATGCCGGCCGCAATTCGGGTTGTGGGTATGCGTCAAAATGTTCATAGACCAGTCGGGTGGAAATGCCTTGCGGGGGTATCAGCAGCACCGCGTAGAGGTTATACCGAAAATCCAGCGGTTCCATGATTTCACCCCGGCCCCGGCATACGGCCGACCGGCAAGGTATAAAAAACGGCACATCGCTGCCCAACGACAAGGCCATGGCCTCGAGGTCCGCTGCGGACATTCCCAGTGAAAATGCCGCGTTGAGGGCCAGCAATGCGGCTGCGGCATCGGAACTTCCCCCACCCAAACCACCCCCTGGTGGAATAATTTTGTGCAACACAATCCGCCCGCGCGGCTGCTGCCCCGTGGCTTTGAACAGGGCTATGGCCGCCTTGCCCACCAGATTATCCGAGAGTTTTTCAGGAATCGCGGCGGTCTGGCCGGTGACCGATAGCTCAAAAGCAGCCTGCGGAATAATACGGATGGTGTCGTAAAAGCTGATTGGCACAAACCACGATTCAATCGGGTGGTATCGGTCCGCACGAGGGGCAAATATCCGCAATCCCAGGTTCAGTTTGGCCGGAGCGGCCACGGTGATGGTGCCGTCGGGCTGCCGGCGCAGGCGGGGGCAAATTGGTAATGTGCCGTGATTCAATGAACGTTCCCTTTGTGGGTGCAGTTTGAGGATTTGGCAGATCTCCAATGCCCACCCGCCGGCCGCCCGGCTATTGACTTCCGGCGGGAGAGATGGCCACGCGGTCAAACTCCAGGAGAGTACCCTTATCGCGCTCAAACTGAACCAGATCCAGATTGTAGGCGGCAATGGCCGCGGATTGGGCGATTTGGGCTTCGGCGAGATTTTCCTGCGCATTGAGCTGTAATTGCAGAAAAGTGGGACTCAGTGCATGGCCTGAAAGCTCTTCCACCTTCAATCCGCGGAGAACCAGCGCTGCGGAAAGCCGCCGGCGGCGTGCCACCCGAATTTGGCTCCAATCAGCGGTAAGATTGATAAGGTCGCTGGCAATATCGCGGGCGATGTTCTGGGCGTCTTTGAGCATCTGCGTTAGCGCCTGTCGCCGCAACATTCGTCGGCGGTACAAAGCGGCACGGGCGGCGCGATTGCCCAGTGGAATATCCACGTTTAAGCCCACGCTGAAACCGAAGCTGGGGCTGGTAACGGCCTCGCGAAAGGCTCCGGGCAAGCTGCCATCCATGGCCAGCCCCGAGGAATCGGTGGCGGCAATCAGATTTGCTTTGGGAAGCAGGGCATTTTCGGCCACCATCTGCCGGATGCCATCCTTTTCAATGTTCATGCGGTCGCGGCGCATGATTCCACGTTGTGCCAGGCCGGTGGCAATATCATGCCGCAGATCAAAGGCCAAGGGTTCCGCCACCAGCTTGTTGGCGGTTTTAATGGTCGGCCCCGGACCGGCCGGGAATGCCGGGTCGTTGAGCAACGCTTTGAGTTTTTCGGATAGATCGCCGGTTTGCCGCTCCGCGGAGACCAGGCCGTAGCGTGCCAAATCCACGGCGGCCCTGGCCTGATTCACCTGTACACTGTCGACATCCATGTGTAAACGTGTGCGCAGGCGTTGCAGCGTTCGGCGGGCGTGGCGGATGAGTTGTTTCTCTATGCGCACGTCGGTACGGGCCTGGTCCAGTTCAAGATACGTGCGTTCCACCCGGGCGACGATGCGGATCACTTCCCGGCGAAAATCAGATAAGGCTATCTGCTGGTTCCTGCGGGCAATATAAATATCGGCATGGTTAACAGCGGCACCGAAGCCACGCAGCAGGGGTTGCTTTAGTTCAATTCCCAGATCGGCCGTGTGCGAGGGGTTAATGTCCGGCGGGAGGCCGGATGAACTGTGAAAATCCTGATAATTGTCCGAGCTGGTCAGTGAAACGGTACCGCCGGTGGAGAGCAGCTTTTTGACGCCGATCTGGCTTTGTAACTGGTCTTCGTTGTTCACGCCTATGGGAAATGCTCCGCCCAGTGTGGAGGGAAAGGGTGTAGGCTCATTGAGATGCTGGTACTGTACGCTGCCTACCAGAGAGGGATCAAAGGCCGCTTGCGCCTGAATAATCTGGGTTTGTGAAATGGCCGGCACGTACGCTTGAATTTTTATGGACAGGTTGTGGCTCAGAGCGTCTTCGATGGCGCGCCGCAAGGTCATGGATGCTACTGGTGGGTGAGCGGGGCCCAGCACCATTGCTCTGCCCTGCGCGGTGACGGGGATCACCGCGGCATCTGCGCCATGGGCGGAGCTGGCGGCCATTTCATGTACCCCTTGATCCACCCGCATTACCGACGGTTGGGTCAGCAGTCGGCCATCGGCTAGATCATGAGCCAGAATACTTCGGTACAGGCCCTGTCGGCCTCCCTGGGCACCTGATGACCCAAATGGGGAGGCGCATGCGGCCATGGCGCAAGCCGCCAGCAGGCCCAGGGCCGCGGCACCGACATATCGGACCGTGGCTAGCCGATCCATGGCGGGCGGCGGCATGGATGATCGCCTGGCCTGTATTGTCCGTTGGTTGAACATCATGCGTTAATTTCTCACAACCAGAGTTTCATACGCAGCCAGTCAATGAGGCTGCGGGTCCATATCCAGATGTAGTGGCGGTGTCCAATATGGATGCGGGCGGTGCCTTCCATTCCCGGTCGTAGCCAGGGCGGTGGTTTAAGCAGAACCGCGCGAACATCAAAAACGTTTTGTTTGTGGCGAATCGTGGCCAGCGGGTCGATTCGCACCACCCGAAAGGGAATCTCAATTCCCGGATAGGATGCAGTTACCAACCGGCCTTTTTGCCGCGGTTGCACATAGAGAATATCGGAATCCGATACCCGTACCTGAGCCAGCAGCGGGGTCAGCGGAGCCACCTTAAAAAGCGTTTGCCCCAGCTTTACCGGCGATCCGATTCGGCGTTGCAGCCGTCCGGAGAGTACTGTGCCGCTGATCGGCGAGCGTATGGTGGCCAGTGCGATGCGCCGGTTGAGCAATCGCACTCGAGCTTGCTGGGCATTAACGCCGTCATCGGCGATCTCGACATCCGCAAATTTGCCGCGGCTTTGGGCGATGTCTGCTTGTCGCCGGTAGGCGGATAGCTTGGCCTGTGCGGCCGCCAATTGGTCGCGTAGTCGGGCGGTGTGCAATTCGGCCAGAACGGTCTGGCCCGCCACCACTTGCGTGCCCGGATGGACAAAAACCGCCTTGATATAACCATTAAATGGAGCTATGACCGTGGCTTGTCGAACGGGTTCCAGCGTGAAGGGTGCACTGACGCGAAAGGTGCCGGTGCCTAGACAAATCCAAGCCAGCAGAGCCGCCGCCACAACCGCGGTGAGCTTGGCCCAGGTATGGCTGGGGCCTAAAATAGTGGCGAGCATGGCGCGGCTGCTTTGAGCCCAGCGTGCGCCAAACCATTTATCGTGCCGGTACAGGTCAATGAGCCGGGGCGAAACCAAATCCAAGGTCAGACGCAGGGCCTTGATGTCATTGGCCGTGAGTGGACGCTCCGGCGGAAATTCCAGCAGCAGCACCCCCATCACCGAGTCGCGGCGAATCGGCAAAGCACAGATTGCGCGCGGACTTTCGCCCGCGGCCAGCCGGGCAATACATCGGGTAACGTAAGTGGCCCCAGGCGGCGCGGGGAAAATAATTTCACAATCCTGGTCGAAACATTCCTCCATGGCCGTTTCCAGGTTCTGTACCAACTGCATTTTGCGCAAGATACGCTCGGTCTGACTCATAGCCAGAAGTCGTACCGTTCGACCACGCAGCATGCCCAGCGAAACCCGCGACGCCTGCCACTGCGAGGCAATCTTATTGCACACGGCCATAGCCAGAGCCACAAAGCGTTCGCTGGTGGCCGTGGCTGCGATAACTTCAGCCGCCTGGGACAGATTCGCTCCTTTGGTTTCCGCTGCCGCGACGCGGGCCTGCAACTGATTCAATGAATCCTGCGAGACGGCAATGTGCAGCACCGGTTGGTTGGGGTTGGTACGGGATTCCATGGATGGTTCCTTGTTGTCGGCCAGAGCGGGTTCTTGAGCCGGGCTGAACTTCAGCGGGAGGCTTGGCTCACAGTAGCCGTGGCTCGGGCCGGCACCGGCTGCCGGCTGGAGGCTCGTGTCGGCTCCGCCGCCGAAAAGCGTACGCTTACCTGCTGACCGGCCGGCAAATCACCGGGGTTGCCGACCTGCACTCGCACCAGCAGTGTGCCGCTGGCGGAATCGGCAACATGGGCGATGTCGACTATTTTTCCAGTTGCCGTACCGCCCGTCGCAAACTTGACCAGTGCCGGTCCGCCGATGCGGAGTTTCATGGCCACGGAGAGGGGCACGGGTACATCAATTTTAAAGGCTGTAACTTGTACCAGCCGCAGAACTTTTTGAAAGGCATTCACGGACTGTCCGGCGTGGGTGTAGCGAATTTCGACAATGCCCGCAAAAGGGGCCAGAATCTCTCGACGTCGGATGGCCAATTGAGCCAGGCGGTATTCCAGTTGGTCATTTTGATGTTTAAGCTTGGCCAGAGCCAGCGAGAGCCGGGCTATGGTAACTTTGAGTTTCGCACGTTGTAATTCAAAGGCGGTCGCCGCCTTTTCGGTAAAGGCCCATTGCGTTTGTCGTAAATCAACTTGATCGTGACGGAGTTGAGCTTCGGCGGCCTGCACCTTGAGTGTACTATCAGCAGTGAGCCGGGCGATACGCATGTGTAAGGTCTGGTGTGAAGTGTTCAATCTGGCCAGGAGTTGACCGGCGCGAACCGCCACTCCCCGGCGGACCGGCATCATTGCCACGATGCCGGGACGGGAAAAGGCCAGTACCACATCGCGGCGCGGTTGAGCTACCGCCGGGTAGGACGAGCTTTGTGCTTCGACCGCCGTCGGCACAAGAGCCAATCCCAGGCCGAAAATTATGGCCATGGCCGCAGCGTATGGGAAACGAACACGCCCAGACCGCATCATAGAAGAATCCTTATGTCCAAAACCAGACCAATGCCCAAGTTTGACCCATGGCCGAAGTGCAGATATTACCGTCAACGGCAGGAAAATGCCAGAGACTTCCGTGTCGGCTGGAGATGAAGAGTACCCGCATGCACCGGGGATAGTCTTCGTGCGGGATGCCATCATTTATGGCCAGGCCTTACGAACTGCTAACACCGTCGGCGGGACGGATTCGTGCATTTCGGTTAACCAATTGCTAATATATCCCGGCGACTTTGCAGGAGTGCCTCCGAGATGAGGCAAGAAGAATTATGATTCATCCCACCGCCATGATTGATGCCGCCGCGAACTTGGACGCGACCGTCAGCGTCGGCCCTTATGCCATCATTGAAGGCCCGGTTACCATCGGCGCAAATTGCACTATTTGCGCCCACGCCAGAGTTATCGGGCCGCTTAGCATGGGCCGCGGCAACCGGGTTCATAGCTTCGCTGTGCTGGGGGATACCCCGCAAGATCGAAAATTTCAAAACCAAGATAGCGGCGTGGTGATCGGTGATGAGAATATTTTCCGCGAAAATGTGACGGTACATCGGGGCACGGGGGGCCAGACGGCTATCGGTTCGCACTGCTTTCTGATGGTGGCCAGCCATGTGGGCCACAATTGCCGCGTGGGCAACCATGTAACGCTGGTCAATGGGGCATTGCTGGCGGGCCATGTGGTGGTAGACGATCATGCCATTATCGGCGGTAATTGCGCGGTGCATCAGCATTGTCGCGTGGGCCGGTTGGCCATGATCAGCAACGTTTCCGCTCATAATACGGATATTCCGCCATTTTGCATTGCCATGAATATCAATATGGTTACGCAGCTCAATGCGGTAGGATTGCGCCGTTCAGGGATGAGTCGGGAAAGCCAAAATGCCCTGCGGGAAATGTTTCGGTGGATTTATCGTACACATGCGGGTGTACCGCTGGTGCGGGCCATGGATGAGTTACCGGTGGAACTGGCGGCCATAGCGGAAATTCAGGAGTTTGTAGCCTTTGTGAAGGCCACCAAGCGTGGCGTGGCCAGATTTCGGCCCTGGTCCCAACGCCATGGAGGCATGGTCGCGGCGGAAACGTAATTGAGCGGCCGGTCGGATCGCCCAGGCGAATCACGCGTCACTTTCGGTTACAATACGCCAATGAACGCATCGATTGCCCGCATGTTTGACGCCAACGCCAATCGCGCCCGCGAAGCCTATCGCGTGCTGGAGGATTATGCCCGCTTCGCCTTGGCCAGCCAGCCGCTGGCGAGCCAAATCAAGGCCGATCGCCATCAGCTCGCCGAGATTCTGAAAACCTTGGGTCTAAGCGATAGTTTTTTTTACCGCGACGCCAGCGGCGATGTTGGCATCGGCATCAAGGCGCCGGATGAATTGCGACGACGCAATCTTGCCGAGGTGGTAGCCGCCGCCGGTAAGCGTTTGGCGGAAGCCTTGCGGGTGATGGAAGAACTGGCCAAAACCATGCGGCCGGAGGCTGCTAGAACGCTTGAATCCATGCGTTATCGCGGATACACCGTCGAACAGAGGCTGTTGCGCGCAGCAGGGGGGCAACAACACCAACAGCGGCTGGCGGCGGTAAGGCTGTGTGTATTGTTGACGGAGTCTCTCTGCCGCCACCCCTGGCGGAAAACCCTGGACGCCCTGTTGGCCGGCGGGGTGGACTGTGTGCAACTTCGCGAAAAATGTTGGGCTGATGCGGCCCTGCTGGACCGCGCCCGGGTGGTGGTAGCAGCGTGCCGGGCGGCCGGAGTTTTAGCCATTGTCAATGACCGGGCGGATATTGCCGTGCTGGCCGGTGCGGATGGTGTGCATCTGGGCCAGGGCGATCTGCCTTGTTCGGAGGCGCGCAAAATCACCGGATCTGATTTTATCATCGGCGTATCCACCGCAACGATGGCCCAGGGCCGAGAGGCCGTGCTCGATGGGGCCAGCTACATCGGTGTGGGGCCAATGTTTCCTACCACAACTAAGCCCGAACTCCAGGTTGCGGGTCCGGCTTATGCCCAGGCGGCAGTGGCGGAAATGCCCATCGCGTGCATGGCCATCGGAGGCATTACCGCCGAGAATATCGGAGCGTTGACCGCCGCCGGCGTAACGGCAGTTGCGGTGTGTTCCGCAGTGCTTGGTGCGGAGGATCCGCAGGCGGCGTGCGCGCTAATAAAGAGCCTGATGGCCACGACTGCGCCGCAGACGCCGCAGACGATTACGGGAATCGACAAGTCCATCAACCATTCGACAACACTTACGGGTTAAGGGGCCAAGGATGGCAAATGCAACACCCGATCATAAACCCTCGCCCATGGCTGCGCGGGCTGCTGCGCCGGTGCCAGGCGACACCACGGCCGGGGCTTCGACTCCTTCAGGTGGGAGTTTCATTGGCCATGCCAATTTGATGTCGCGTTTAACGCTGGTTTCGCGGGTCTTTGGCCTGTTGCGTGATAAAGCGTGCAGTTATTACCTGGGGGTGGGAACCGATTGGTCGGCTTTCTGGATGGGCTTTCAGTTTCCCAATTTGTTCCGCCGTATTTTTGGCGAGGGTGCCTTGAACGCGGTGTTTCTGCCGGTTTACAAGCGTGTTGCCCGTGACCATGGACAACCCGCCGCCGACCTTCTTGCCCGTGTGGTGGCCACACTGCTGGTGATGGTGTTTGCCGGCATCATCCTGGTGGGCGATGCGGTGCTGGTACCGGCGATTTTTTCACCGCATACGTTACCGGCCAATCGCCTTGCCGCGGCCATGATTGCCCTGATGCTGCCTTATTCACTGCTGATTTGCTTGACCGCGTTTTTAGCCACCGTGGCGTCCGCCCATGAGCGTTTTGTCGCGCAGTCTCTGGCTCCGGTGATCGTGAATATTCTCATGATACTGGGGGCGGGATTGCCGGTGTGGCTGTTCACGGGTGCGTATCCGATTGGGCAGCGCGTTTTCTGGGTGGCCGGAGCGGTATTGCTGGCCGGTATTCTGCAGGTGATGTTGATGGCGGTAAGCCTGCGGCGTACCGGGGTGCGCATCGGGGGAAGCTGGAATTGGCAGGCTCTGGGCCTGCGCGAGGTCTTGATTCCGATGGTGCCCATGATCATTGGTTTTTCCGCCGTACAGCTCAACACCTTTATGGACTCACAGATTGCCTGGTGGCTTTCGCCCGATGGTCATGGCGGAAAAATGGTGTTCCTGGTTTTAGGTCAGCACGTACATGTGCCCATGCTGGCGGGGGCTTTAGGCAAGCTTTCGGTGGCCCAGCGCATTTATCTGCTGCCGGTGGGCGTGTTTGGGGTGGCCACGGCGACGGCGGTATTTCCCAAAATGTCGGCGGCGGCGTCCACGGGCGACACCGCCGAACTCAAGCGGCTTTTGCAACAGGCCCTGCGTAAGAGCTTGTTTATCAGCGTGCCCACGACCATCGGCATGATTCTCATCGCACCGCTGTTGATTACCGCTATTTATTTCGGGGGGCGTGTTACGGCCGTGGATGTGGCCCGCGCGGTATGGGCGGCCCGCTGGTTCTGCGCGGGAATATGGGCTTTTGAGATGCAGATGATTCTGCTGCGTGTATTTTACGCCCTGCGCGATGTCCGGACTCCCATGCGCGTGGCGGTGGCCATGGTGGCGCTGAATCTAACGCTTAATCTCTCGCTGGTGTGGTTCATGCAGGAAGGCGGCCTGGCCGCGAGTACCAGTCTGGCGGCCATAAGCCAATGTGGCATTCTGCTGTTTATTCTGCGCCGGAGGTTGGGTGCGCTGGGTTTGGCCTCTCTGCGGCCGCTGCTGACCAAGGCGTTGTTGTGCGGGGGCGTTATGCTTTTGGCGGCGGGAAGTGTGGACAAGGGACTCTCTGCCTTATCCTGGTTAAGTCCGGAACATCGCCTGCTCGGTGCCTTGGTGCGTTTGCCGGCAACCGTTGTGGTAGCCCTGCTGGCCTACGGCCTTTCGGCCCGGGTGCTGGCGATAGAGGAATTGCGGCACGTACCCATCCTGCGCCGGCTGGCCGGGCGATCCCGTACCTGGCCTGAATGAATCAAGAATTGGTTTTTTGAGCTTGCTATTTCACCCCGGGTGGAACCGTCATCACGGGGCAGCCCGCGTCACGCACCACCGTCTCCACGGTGTTACCGAGAAAAAAACGCCCGGTATGCGTCAAGCCATGATTGCCCATCACGATGATTTCCGCTTGCCACTCTCTGGCCACGGCCAGAATTTCCACCGCCGGATCGCCGATGCGCACGAATTGCGATGCCTGGGTGGCATGCACCTCGACGGCGAGATTGGCACACCATTGCCTGCCATCCGCGGCCAGTTTGCTTAGCATGGTGTCGGTGAGTCGCGGCAACTGGGCCTGCTGGGTTTCCGCGCAGTCCACCACGTATACCATGGCCAACCGGGCATGCAGGCGATCAGCCATGGAGACGGCTACCTCCAAAGCCTGCCGGGCGGATGGCCCGGGATCCACAGCCACCAAAATTCGATTCCACCCCTTGGGATTTAACTCGCTTGCCGCGGGCATATCCGCCCGCACGGCCGTGGCGATACTTGGTTCCGGTCGGGCCGCCAAGGCCGTTCCAGACCGTCGCCGATGGACCACACGATTGTGACTCATGGCGTTACCTCCTGTGCAGTTAACCCCGGCCGAAGGCCAGAGCGCCTCCGGTGGCGCTGCCTGTGGCCGGGCCGGAAAACAGCGATTCGCCGGTGGCAAGGGAACCGAATGCCTCCGCCGTTGACGAAAAGTCCAATTATCTCTAGCCACATGCTTCACCTGTGTCAGCCTGTTACTTTAATAGCGGTGCTCGGCGGTAAACCGCATCGCCGCCGCCGCAATCGCGTTGCGATATTCACGTCGCACTGTTTCCTGGGGTTTGGCGATGGTGGCCATATTGGCCACATCGCGCAACTCGTTGATGGAGGCAATGTTATGATTTTGCAACCACAAGGCAATTTCCGCTAAAACCGGTTGGGCATAGTCGGGGCCATTTTCCAGCAGCGATGTGGTCATTTGTGCCACGTCCGCACCGGCCATAATGGCGCGCACCACATCTGTGGAACCATGCACGCCGCCGGTAATGGCCAGGGAGAGCGTGGTCCAGGGTGATAAAACGGCCAGCCAGTCCAGGCGCATCGCCAAATCGGCCCGGTGCGGTGAACTGGTCCGGAACATTTCCCGTTCAATAGTGGTCGCGGGTCCGAGCTGAAAAAAGCGATTGAACAACACCACGCCATTGATGCCGATCTTTTCCAACCGGCGCACGATATTCGGCAGGGAGGAAAGATATGGATTGAGTTTTATAGACAGGGGAATGGTGACGGCATCACGTACCCGATGCGTCGTTTCGAGCAATTGTTGTTCCATCTCCGCGCCGGTCTGGTTGGGATCCATTGCCATCAAAAATACGTTGAGTTCCAAGGCATCCGCCCCATGGTCCGCCAGGCGGCGGGCCAGTTGTACCCAGCCGTCCGGCGTGCGGCAATTGAGGGATGCGATCACGGGAATGGCGACAATATTTTTAATGTGGGTTAATGTTTCCAGGTAGGTGCCGGGGTGTCCGCGCTGGGCGGGGCGCGTCCAACAATGTTCGGGAAAATCGTCGTGGGCCGCAGGCGGTGCGAAAGCATCCATCGGTTCCCGCGGCATATCTTCTTCAAAGAGAGAATGCATGACGATGGCCCCGACGCCGGCATTCTCCAGGCGACGGACAAAACTGGTGTCGCGCGTCAACGGAGAGGCTCCGACCACCAAAGGCGATTTTAAGGCTAAGCCCAGATATTGCGTAGACAATGTACCGCCAGAACGGACCTCGCTGGACCCATTGCCATAAGCCATTATTTTGTCACTCACACGATCGCCTTTCACCAAGTTACCTACCAAGCGGGAATTCCCGACTCTGCATAAAAGATTATCGACGCGAGAGGGGGGCTTGGCATATCGGGCAGTTTGCTTGTCCGGACATAGGATTATTTCCGTAATCGCGCGTAGGGGATTAACCGATGCCCAGGAAATCCGCGCGGAGGCTGTTGTGCTGTTGGCGTTGCGACTTATTAACCGGGCCATCGGATTGAGGCTGCATAGTGCGCCAAGATGAGGAGAGTTGATTTTCAATTTACCGGATTCTGGCACCGGGGCCTGGACAAGGGTGCCGCGGCGGCCACACTTGCCGGCAAAGACACGTCCTGGCGCGGTTCGTTGAAGAGATCGCCTGGAAAGTACCGGCATTGAAAAACTGTTGCAAATACAAGCGGATTCACTATCATGGGCGGTCATGCGTCACGGATACGCGGGCGTAGCTCAATGGCAGAGCGCCAGCCTTCCAAGCTGGCTGTTGAGGGTTCGAGTCCCTTCGCCCGCTTTGAACGTAAGTAGTTGGCCGAACGCGATTTAGCGTACTTGCCCGCGTTGGGTAAAGCGGTCCAGAAATCCGAGCCAAAACGGTATATACCGTTTTGGCAAAGATAGAAAGGATCGCTCAATGCCTAAGCTCACACGAAAACTTCCTTCTTACCGCCTCCATAAAGCTTCTGGCCAAGCTGTCATCACCCTGAACGGCAAGGATATGTACCTTGGCGTTTATGGTAACACTGAAAGCAAGGCCGAATATGACCGCATTATTGCCGAATGGCTGGTCAATCACCGTCAGGACATAGCAACTCCGCCGACGGGCATCGCGGTGGAAAATGCCGCGCATGACCTGACCGTCAATGAACTCTTTTCGGCCTACTGGCCGTTTGCCATCGGCTATTACGTGAAGAATGGCCAGCCGACCGGCGAAGTTGAAAATCTCCGTGATGCCGCGCGACCGATGATAGCCCGCTACGGTCAAAGTGCCGCATCCCAATTCGGTCCTCTTGCCCTTGAGGCTGTGCGGCAGGCGATGATCGAGCAGGGCCTATGCCGGAGGGTCATCAATGGTCGCGTCAACCGAATCCGTCGCATATTCAAATGGGGTGTGAGTAAGCAACTACTGTCGCCTCTGGTGCTTCAATCGTTGCAATCGCTGGCTCCACTTAAGAAGGGCCGCTGCAATGTTCGTGAAGCGGAACCAGTGAAGCCAGTGGATGAACAACACGTCAGAGCTATATTGCCCTACGTTTCGCCCCAGATCGCGGCAATGATTCAACTGCAAATGTTTACCGGCATGCGCCCCGGTGAAGTTGTAATCATGCGAGGTTGTGATCTGAATTGCAGTGGCAAGATCTGGACTTATACGCCTTCCTCGCACAAGACCGAACACCATGACAGGAACCGTATAGTCTATATCGGTCCTCAAGCCCAGCGGGTTCTCGAACCATGGATGGCCCGGAGCCTGAAGACATACCTGTTCAGTCCGGCTGAAGCGGAGAAATCTCGGCGCGAGCAGCAGCACGCTCAGCGGCATACGCCGCTAAGTTGTGGAAATGGTCTCGATAGCAACCGTCGCAAATGGCGCATTAAGACTCCAGCAGAGTGTTACACGACGACCAGTTATGCACGGGCGATTGCCGATGCATGCGACAAATGCTTTCCTCCGCCAGCGCGTTTGGCCCGCATCCGAGTGCCAGCACGGGGCCGCAAGACCCATTCCACACGTTGGGAGAGCATCCTCGAATGGCATCGACGTTTGGGTAATGAAAAATGGTCGGAGGTAAAACGGTGGCAAGAAGAGCACCGTTGGTCTCCCAATCAACTGCGTCACAACGCGGCAACCTATTTGCGCAAGCAATTTGGGATTGAAGCGGCCCGGGTGGTTCTTGGCCACACTTCGGCGGCTGTCACTGAAATATATGCCGAGTTGGATCGCAATAAAGCGGCGGACATCATGGCCCAAGTCGGATAACCGTTTGGTGCCGAAGCAAGCCGTCGGCGGATTCAATTGTCTTCCGGCCTGGCCCCGTTAAGTATTTCGGCCACGCGGCGATTGGCCGCCTCGATCTGTCGCCTCCGCCGTGCGCTTGTCACCGGGAGAACCGTGGGTTCTTCGCCCTGACAAGAAGCAAAACGCTGAAGCGCCTCTCGGCTGGTGTAGGTTGTGCCGCCGATCTGAATTGCCTCCAATCGCCGCCCCCTCGCACCGCGCTGCACCCACCGGTAGATGGCGCTGATGTGAATCTTTCGACCGTTGGGCCGCGCGGGAAGAAGTTGGGGAACCCGGCCGATGGGAACCAATTGTTCTGTATTCAAGTCGATCATGGTCATCTCCAATCAAGAAAGCACGGCACGAAGATGCCGTACAAACTGCTAACATTATAACGGTTCGACTTTAATAAAGTCAATTAAGTCAGTGATGCGTTCGACGTTATGAGATTAATCCGATTGCCAATTGCAGGCACTGCTGGTTATACTGAATTCGATATGGCCAAGAGAACTAAAAAAAACAAAACTCCCGCCGCCGGGAAACCTCTAACGAGTCAGCGAACGTATCGGTTCAACACGCAGCTTTTCGAATCCTTTGAAGAGGATTGCGCCCGCCATCTGGCCAATCCCAAGCTGGTTTTGGAAGCCCTGATCCTCCACTGGCTTGAGCAAAGCGCCGACGCCCGCAGCAGTATTGCCATGCGGCATCGGGAACGCTTCGGCAACGCTGCCGGCGAAGAGTAACCGATAAACACGATTGTGACTGGCCTAAACCGCCCCACGTTTCTTTTTGTCGAATCGCGTGATTTTCGCCGCCACATAGCTCATTCGCACAATGTATTCCTTGGACACGATCATGGGCTTATAAACCGTGTTGTCGGCTCGCAGTTCCACCCGACCGTCCTTGAGGTCGTAAACACGCTTAAAAGTGCATTCGCTGTCGCGCTCGGGACTGAATCGCACGTAGACCGCATCGCCGTCTTCAATGGGCGTGCTGGGAGAACATAAGCATAGTTCCCCCGGCGAGAAGGCGGGTACCATGGAGTCTCCGACAACCTCAAAGGCAAAGACCAACGGATCGTCTATGCCCGTGCCCACCACGGAGACATAGTCGCGGCCAATGCCGTTGTCTCCATCTAATTCGGAATAATCCGCGGCATGGCCGGCCGGTGCCCGGTTAATCACCGGCGCTTTGCGGTCCAGTGTGGCGCGATACTGTTCGATGCGTGATGCCCGCCAGAGACCGTCAAGCTCTTCGACAGATAAGCCGAACGCTTCGGCGATACGTCGATAGGTCCCCTGCTGGGGCAGGTTCTTCTGGGCTTCCAAGCGAGCGACGTGCTCGCGCGCAATGCCCACCTTCTCGGCGAGGTATTCCTGCTTCCAACCGGCCTTGTGCCGCAATTCTTTGAGGATGTCACCAAACGCTGGCATAACACCTATATTAAAGCACGATATT
>JAJYZF010000154.1 GCA_021800165.1 Planctomycetota bacterium
AAACCAATCACAAGAATTGCACGTTGGCTTCCGCTGGTGATTTTCGGTCTGGTATTTGTATTTCATGCTCTGTACATTCGACGGATCAGCAGTGAGCCGGCCCCTGGTTGGGCGAATGTGGGCATTGTTGATAACACTTGGCTGGGCTTTGGGGCCTATGTGGAGGCGGGAGACTATTTCACGGGGTTTTCCTATGCGCTGGCGTCGGCTTTTGGGGCGTGGGCAATAATGCAGTTTTTTTACCAACGAAGAGCCGCAATGGCGGCGGGAGCGGTAGGAAGCGTTTCTCTCATGGGAATACTTATGGTGGGCGGATGCTTCCTGATTGGTTGCTGCGGCTCACCGATGTTGGCCGTTTATTTAAGTATTTTCGGGGCCAAAGCATTGGGCGTGGGTAAGCCTTTGATGGCCCTGGTAACACTGTTGTCAACCGGCTGCGGTTATTACTGGCTTTCACGACGCATGGGAAACCGTACTCCGCACCGAGGCGCGGCCGCTTGTTGCTCAGGTCCAAGTTGCTGTTCACACGCCGCCAGTTCCCCCGGCGACGACTCGGACGCGGGCTGACGCTATCAATTATCGGGTGGCACTCGGACCCCGAAACATCGCCTTGGGCGGAACGTGCGGATCACCCTTTCTGAACCTGCCGACTGCTGGTGCGTACTGATGTAAGGGGTGTTGGCATCTGGAGTAATTGGCTTATGAACCGCGAAGAACATTGGGAACCCGTTTATACCAAAAATCAAGATACCAATGCCGGTCGGTATCAAACTGAGCCATCCGCCTGATTTGGTGTGATATGGCATTGACGGCTGATACATTCAAATATTAGAATACTTGAAATGATGTTGGAAAACTAAACCACTCATATTTTCAAAGGAGTTTACATTATGCCTGACGCAAAGAAAAAGTTCAGATCAGATATAGGCGCAACATCCGGCACTGCGGCCTTATTGGCAGTCGTAATACTGGTCCTGCAACAGGGCCTTGCCGTTGGACGCGCGGACACACCTTCTGGCCGATCGGCCAAGCCCGCGATGATGAAACACGCCGCGTGCAATGTGGCCAAGCAAGCGGGCGGAGCCGGTTCTATTCAGGGCAAGCCCGTTGTGATCAGCGGCGCACTGCTGAATGGGGGACACCTCAATACCGCAACTTGGAAGGGCAAAGTAGTTGTGATTGATTTCTGGGCCACTTGGTGTCCATGGTGCCGGGCAGAAATGCCGGGCATTGAAAAACTCTACCAGCGATACCACAGTCAGGGCCTTGAAATTGTTGGGGTGCCGCTAAGTGATACCGCCGCAGCCGTGCGGCCTTATCTCAAGGCGAATCCCAAGGCCGCGTGGCCGGAGATTTTTGATAAAGGTGCCGGCAACGCGGCGCTGGCTCAAAAGCTGGGCGTCAGCGCATTTCCGGCGCAATGTGTCATTGATCACCGAGGAATCTTGAAATATACCATCGTCGGAAGCTCCTCCAAGCAGCTTGGGGCCGATGTGCGAAAGTTGGATGCCGACGTGCGGAAGCTGATCCAAAAGGGCAACAGCGGCTCCTGATCGTTTCGCGATGGACAGGGTACCAAGTATCCCCGGAAAATAACGCGAGGTTCAGCGCTGGAACGTTATAACCATTTCGATCTCCGGGGGCGTTTTCGATGGACGCCGCCCGTAGCTGTGGCTCTTGGTGTGGTCGCCATGCTGCTGACAGTGGCGTTGCCGAACTTTTACGTTCAGGCCCAGGCGGTGGGCGATGGATTCTTGGCGCCGCATGTGGTAACGGCTTCCATTGAGGCCCGACCGGAGAAGATTGCCGCGCTTGGGCATGGTGTGGTTGTTATCCATCTGGCGGTGGCTGTCGGTTACCACATTCAAAGCCACCATCCTCTGGAGAGTTTTCTCATTCCAGCCTCCGTAAAACTCTTGCCCTCGACGGGGCTGGTTTTTGGAGTTGTGCATTACCCGGCGGCGATAACCATCCCCGTGCCCACGCAGGTTACCAAGCTGGGAAAGTTGTCGGTCTATGAAGGCCGGTTCGATATTACCATTCCGTTTAAGGTGCTGGGAACGGCGGCGGCAGGCCAGCGAAAAATTACCGCACAGCTTACGTTTCAGGCTTGCAACGATCAATCCTGTCTGGTGCCACAGACCCTGCGGCTCCGCACTATCTTGCGAATTATCGGTGCCGATGCGACATTGTCCGCAACATCGGCAAATAGGACGCTCCGGGCTGTACCGGTAGCTCGCGGGCCGATAAGCGGTGCCATGACGGAGACCTCCACCGGCGGAGGCTCCGCCGTCGCCGGGGAACTTGGCCGAATCAAGGCTCTGCACTACCAGGTATCCCAGCCGAACGAGCCGATATGGCGGCTGATTCTTTTCGCATTGCTTGGGGGGCTGATTCTTAATGTTATGCCATGTGTTTTGCCGGTGATTCCACTGAAAGTTCTGGCGATGGTGCAGCAGGCACACGGGTCGCGTTCGCGTGCAGTGCTGCATGCCGGGGTGTTCGCGGCTGGGATTGTGTCGCTTTTTGTAATGCTGGCATTGGCGATGGGGCTTTACCGGGCCGCCACCGGGCGGACATTGACTTATGGGATGCAGTATCAGCATCCGTGGTTTCTGATAACCATTGCGCTGGTGGTCTTGGCGCTGGCGTTGTCTATGCTGGGCGTGTGGACCGTGCAACCGCCGCGCGCATTGACCGCGATAGACACCTCCGGCGGCGGCTTGGCCGGTGCGTTTGGAACCGGGTTACTGGCGACCATACTGGCATCATCGTGTAGCGCTCCATTTCTGGGTATTTTGCTGACGTGGGCTTTGGTGCAACCCACCTGGATCGTGGCCTTGTTTTTCGTGCTCATCGGAATCGGCATGGCGTGGCCCTATGTTCTGCTGGCGGCGTTTCCGGCCTGGCTGGACCGAATTCCCCGCGCCGGTCGCTGGTCGGAATTGCTCAAGGAAGCACTGGGACTGGTGATGGTGGGGGTGGCCGTGTATCTGCTGTTGAGCACGGAAGATCGTTCACAAATTGTAACGGGCTTCGCGCTGGCGGTGATTCTGGCAATAGTTTGCTGGGGTTGGGGGCGGCTGCCGAACGTGGTTATGAGCGGCCGGGCAATATGGATGATTCGTTCCGGGTGCATAGGGGCGGGAATCGTAGCGGGAGCGTTATTCGTGGGATGGATGGGAGGACTCAGAGATGTTGCCAATGCCACGACGCCGGCCGCTACGGATGCGCGCACATTCAAGGTGAACCGATGGCAATCCGTTACGTTGGGACGGATAAAGTCGGCGCTGGCAACCGGCCATCCGGTGGTGATTGATTTCAGCGCGCCGTGGTGTATTAACTGCAAATTTGTGAAAGCCACGGTGTTGGATGCCCCGGCGATGCGCGAGGTGTACGCCGAAACGGGTACCGTACTGCTTAGCGCCGACATTGATCGTCCCGTACCCAAGGCGTTATGGCTGAAACTCGGCGGCAGGGCATTGCCCTACTTGGCTATTTTATCTCCGCACCGGCCAATGTCGCCGGAGATACTCCGGGACCTCTACACCCAGCGTGATGTGATCCGGGACATCCATGCGGCGGTGCGTTAACATTGCGTTGAATCAGCAAAACACCGTCCGACGGTGAGGCATTCAGAGGGCTATAATAATATCGGTGCGGACGTCGGCCATTGCGGAGGTAACCTGATTATGTGGATGAATGGGCCTTGGGATTGGTTTCCGTGGATGATGATATTTCCCTTGATATTTCTGACTTTTCTGATCGTGATGGTGGTGTTTATATTTCGTGGCGGTGGGCCGATGTGCGGCGGCCATGGACCGCACCCCAGAGAAGACAGCGCCCGGGAAATTCTGGATCGGCGCTACGCCCGCGGCGAAATCAATCAGGAGGAATATCAACGCATGAGAAAAGAAATCCAGTAGGATTCACATGAAGAAAGGCGTGCGGGAGTGCGGGTGACTTGACATCGGGCGGCCTATCACATTAGGAAATTCGAATATGATTATGGAGCAGAAACGTTTGACATTCCGAGATCATGCCAGCCTGTTGCGACTGCTGGGGCATCCGGTACGCCTTGCCATCATCCAGCGGCTGGCGGCGGGTCCCAGGTGCGTGACGGACATCCAGGACTTGCTGGAAAAGCCGCAGGCCAATGTGTCCCAACATCTTATGGCCCTCCGCGCCCACCGGATCGTGGACTATTACGAAGACGGTAAACTCCGCTGCTACTACCTCGCCCGTCCGGGCTTGGCGAAGTTGCTCGCCGGCCTTCCGGCGGATGGCTACGCGGTGGTTAGGCCTTCGCCGGAGAAGGTTCGGCGTGACGCCAGAAGGCTCCGCTGCGAAACCGCCGCGGAAATTCCGCGCAACGGACGGGGCCGGCAACTGACAGGTAGGCCAGGGCGGTTAGCCGGACTGACTACAGGCCGGAATTGTTAAACACAAAGGAGCAAAATCATGAAAACAGACAATGCGCCGTGTTTGAAGGGAGAAACAGTGCGCGAGAAGCCGCAAAAAGCCCGCCGGGGAATTTTTCTCGGTTCGGCGCTGGCCATCGCCACGGGATGCCTTTGTTGCATTACGCCGCTGGCATTGGTGCTGTTCGGGCTGGCCTCTATCTCAACCGCTGTCAGCGTAGACAACACGTTGAGCGGAAAATATATATGGGTGTTCCGCGGCGTCGGGCTGCTGCTTTTGGCGGCGTCGCTTGTGGTCTATTTCCGTCGGCGCGGTATTTGCACGCTTGATGCGGCGCGGCGGCAGCGCAATCGCATTCTCAACGCTGTCTTGTTGACGCTGCTGTTCGCCATCGGTGGCTATCTCGCGTTCGAGTATGTGCTGCTGGGATATTGGGGCCGTGCCGTTGGCCTGCCATGGGTGCCGGAACACTGGGCAATGCTTTGGTCGGGCATTCTTCTGGCTGTTGGCGTTCTGGTATTGCTGGCCACGCGCTGGATCCGCGGAGCGCACAACGACACGCCTCCGGCGATGGCCGAGTCCCCGAAAAAATCTGTGGCCCATGGCGATGTGACCTCAAAAAGTAATGTTGAGAACTGACCTGAAGAAAAGGAGTAGATTATGCAGACGCCGAAGGAAGTGCTCACTGAATTTAAGCGCGACAAAGGCAACTTGAACGCCGAACTGCCCGATGTGATGGCGCACTTGGACGGATTGTTCCAAGTCTCACTGGTGAGCGGGGCGCTGACAACGAAGGAAAAGGAGTTCATCGTTTTGGGCATCGCCTTGGCAACCCATTGCGAGCCGTGCATTCTCGTGCATTTGGAAAAGGCTCTGGCGGCGGGCGCGACCAAGGCCGAAATTTTGGAGGCATGTGGCGTCGCCATCGCGATGGGCGGCGGGACGACCATGGCCGGTATTCCGCTCGTGTTGAAATATCTGGCCGCTTGCGAGTGAATCCGTCCATTGAACCTTCAGGACCTTCAAACCGTAGTAATTGCCAAGGATTTACTATGAATCGGAAAGACCATTGGGAAACCGTTTATACCAAAAATAAGGATACCGAGGTCGGTTGGTATCAGGCTGATCCGGAAACCTCTTTCAACCTGATCGAAAAAATCACGCCGGGCCGCGGGAGCGTTATTGATGTCGGTGGCGGAACATC
>JAJYZF010000155.1 GCA_021800165.1 Planctomycetota bacterium
GTTCGTCTCCGGTTGCTTTCCACCCTGCCTCGCGGCAACGCGGTTACCTTCGACTACGAGCCGGAACATCGACTCGAGGAGAACTTTCATCTCCTTGACTCAACACACTCTCCATCGCACTAACGGCGGCTGCGGCCGCGGGGTGTTCACGGCTGGGGACGCAGAGGACCGCAGAGCGGGAGTGCGGGGAGGGGCAAGATGGCCAAGGTATTTGTTGTTGGCAATCTTGGACAGGTTGAAAAATGGGGGGTTTTGTTGGGGTTTTGGGGTAAGGTGGCCAAGATGGCCAATGTGGCCAAACATTTTTAATTTTCCGGGTTAGAGGTCGGTTTTGTGCTTGTTGCAGGCGCAGCATGGGCATGGGTCGAATTCCTTATTTTGGTGTGGCGCACGCCTGTGGCTTCGACGGGGCCGTTGCGGCGGGGTACGTATTTACTTGTCAGTGATCGCGGGCGGTTTGGGGGCCTGCGGTCAGGCGGAACGAGGCTCGGCTGCGCTGGGCAGATGAGTCTTCCATCGGGAGTTCCGTTGATGGGTGATAGGTGGGGTATGGGGGTGGGTAATGGCGCGGGCTGCGGCCCGCGAGACGGGAGACGGCGGCTGTGGCCGCAGGAGTTAGAATCTGGGAGCTAGGAGTTAAAGGCGGCTGCGGCCGCAGGGGGTTCACCGTCCCGATAGACATCGGGATAAACTCCGGACGCAGAGGACCGCAGAGGATGGACGGGGGGCGCTGCGCGAGACGGGTTAAACACGAAGCGACGAAGGCGCGAAGAACGGAGAAGGACGGCGATTTTTTACCGCAGGGGACGCAGAGGACCGCAGAGGATGGGCGGGGGGATGCTGGGAAGCGATGAGCGGTCAGTCCCGATGCGCGGCTCCTGCGCCATCGGGATTTCGGCATCCATGCCTCAACGGCGGGGGAGGACGACGATATCACCACCCCGGCGCGACCGGGATAAACTCCGGCACAGGGGCATAACGCTGTCCATGGTTTTTTGAACCACAAAGGAGGTCGAGGAAACGAAGGTTCCGCGGCGGCGATACCTCCCGGCCAACTCCATCTCTGGGGATGTTTCGTTCACCGCGACCGTAAGAGCTGCCACAAAAGAGCCATGTTCTCAACGCCCGAATTCTAACCTTTCAACCCCAGGATGCAATACCTACGCCAGTAACCACACCATTAAAATCACCGTCAATTCCTTGAGCTCAACTGTTTAATGCATGGACGCCAAAATTCCTGTGTCCCGGAGGCCCAACGTCGTTCGGGAGAGCAGCCAATCGGGACTCGCCTGCTCAACTCTCACCTGCTCCCGGCGAAGCCGTCGCCTGGTTGAAGACAGTTTCATCCATTTTTTATATGTAGCCTGTTCCTATTATTATGCTGCACTTCGCTCCCTGTTATTGTCTCACCACGGGCGGAGGCGCACCGTGAAATTCTTTTTAACGCGGCCCCTACCGACCGTAGCCACAGCTTTCCTTATGGCCCCGTTGCCTGTCACCTGGACCACGTACGTACCAGGGATCACGCCGACTATCGAATACCGGCCACGCTGGCTCGCCCTGGTGCTATAGGCCAAGCGCCCGGCTCCGTCCATGAGGTCCAGGGTCGCCCGGGCGATAGGTCGGCCCGAGCCGTCAAAAATGCGGCCCGTGATTGAGCCTGAAGCCGCACTGAGGCGAACGACAACCCATGGGCCCGTCGTTGGTTTGATCACCAGGTTCCGGCGAGCCACTATATCGACGCTCGATCTCGCCGTGCCGCCGGAGATCCCCCGCCTGACGATCACGACATACGCGCCGGGGCGCATCCGCCCTCTCAACACGAATGTGCCCATCCTGTTCGTGAGGGCATTGGTCTTCGAACCCAGCGTGAGCCGCGGGTCGTTTGAGTTCGCGGCGGCAACGAACGCCCCGGCTAACGGCGTTGCCCCATCGGCCTCGGTCACCATGCCAAAAACGACAATGCCGTCGGACTTGCGCGTTTGCGCCCCCGGCTTCGCGCCCGGGCCGCCGCCAATTCGTAATCGCACCACCCGGTACCAGCCCGCCGCCACCCCGATCACAACTGTGGTGCGGTGGACAACTTTCCCGTTGCGCACCGAGAAGACGTACCGACCCGGTCGAAGGCCCGCGTTGAGCGCAAAGGCTCCCACCCGGTTGGTGGTTGCGCTCGGGGTCGTGAAAAGCCCGTGCGGCCGCACCCCAACAAGCCAGCCAGCGGGGCCAGCTTGACCATCCGGGGCGGCCACCAGCCCGAAGATGGCCAATTGCCCACGCCGCAAAGAATGCCTTGTGCAGCCAGCTATGCACGTGAGGACCGCCGCGGCGGCCACGAGCGCCAAAGATTTCACAAAAACGCGCGACATCGTCCACCTGGAACCAACCACCACCACGGCCGCCTGCTCAGCGCGTCGCCGGACCGCCCTCCCCCCGGAGTCAACGTCTGATCCGAAAGTCCATCCGCACCGGCCGCTTACCGACCACGATAACGCGCGGCCCGGAATCCCGAATGCCATTCGGCCCGCCAGCATCCCCTATGTAGGTGCCGAACGGAACGTACCGCAGGGAATAACGGCCATTCGCATCTGTATCTGTCTGCCAACCGGGAAAATTTTGCTTTGACGTTTCCAGCATTACAGACGCCCTAGCGACAGGTCGCCCAGCCCCGTCAGCCACCCGGCCCGTGACCGATCCGCCGCCCGCCCGCAGCCGCAGCACGACAACCCGGCGCGACGAAGCCGTAACGAGCAGGTGCACCAGCGAAACAGCCTCTATCGTAGACAGGTGGCCGGAGGCCAGGTCAGCGATAATCCAATACCGGCCTGGGCCGACCCTTTCCCTTAAGGCAAAGAGCCCCATTCTGTTCGTCGCGCCGGCACCGACAAAAAACCGTGGTCGATCCGGGCGACCCGATAGCTTGGCCCCCACATAGACGTGGGCGAACGGTGCCGCCCCGTCGGGCTTCATCACCTGTCCAAAAACGGCCACGCCACCTTTGCCGTCCGGGGTCCGTCGAGCACCGGGCCCAGGCAAGGCGTGTGGTAATTTAAAATGTAAGACACGGTACCAAGCGGCGGAGCGAGTTATTACCACCGAGACGCGGACCGTGGTCCTGCCTTTGGTAGCCTTGAGGCTGTATTTCCCAACCCTCAACCCGGTGCCCAATGCGAACATACCCGCTGCGTTGGTCAGTGCGGCTGGCCCGACGGCCGCGTGCGGCTTACGGGAGGAGAATGCCTGCACGCGGCAGCCGGAAACAGGAGCCGCGCCCTGAGTGACCACCAGGCCGAAGATGGCGACACGCACACTGGGCCGAGCCACCTGTCGCGGGACTGCTGCCGTCGCGCCGGACTGCACCGGCCACGGGGCTGTGGCCACTACAATTGCGACGGAGATTACCAAGACGCCAATGACTCCGCTTCGCAGGCCCCCAAGCGTTCGCGGGGGCTGGCTTTCCGCGGGCATGTTCGCGGGATGCGCCGGCGCCACCCCCTGACCCGCAGTGGGCCGTCCAGCGGCGGCAATCTTCGCCAACAGTCTTGAAAACTGCATCATTAACGCTCCAGGCACCGCTCTCACGGCACCAAAACCTCGTCATAATATAAGCTGTCGCTATAGGTCTTCGCCAGCCAGTGCTCGTAGCCCCACTTCGCGTTCTGTGCCGCCGTAAACGCCGTGTTATTGATTGGTCCCATGGACTGGACCTGCCTCTCCACGGCATTCACCAGGGCCTCCGCCTCCAGGTGTTGTATTTCGAGACCTATTACCGCCGGCGCTACTTCCGGCTCCGCGAGTTCCACGACCTTCATCGCCACCAGCTCAACCTCGATCCCCTCGGCAATTGTTTGTGCCGAGGCCAGCCTGGCAACGAGCGTGTTGTAGATCGAGCTGTCAAACGTCGCTATGGCCTGGTCGACGGCGAAAGCTGTCCAAGCCGCTCTGGCACGTTGGTAATCCGCCTCCCACTTGTCCCACGCTATGTAAACGACCGGCGGCTCGCATTTGGGAGGGCCACCCGGCGGCGGGACCGGGGCGTCGAATGTAACGCCAGCGAGGCCGAAGGGGTCCACCCGGCCCACCGGATTGCTCATCACGAATTGGTACGTATCCGCACCATTGATATATTGCAGCGGGTCCTGCGAGGTCCATGTGCCGAGGCTCGGCGAATACCAGCGGGCACGTTCGTAGTAGAGGCCGGTGACGGGATCAAGGGCCATGCCTTGATGGAGGTTGTTGGCCATGGGAACCGTGCCGGTTGGGGCGGTGGTGAAATCAGGGTTCAAGATGGTGATGTTGCCGTAGGGGCTGTAGACGTAGCGCTGGACGACCTGCCACGTGCCAGTCGTGGAATCGTAGCCCACCACGGCGGTGGTGTCCCAGTTGGCATCTTGCGTGAAGTAAAGGCGACTGTTCGGCTGGATAACGCCGCTGGAATAAAAATCTTGGCGGGCTGGGGCGTTGATATTGGGCGGGTTTGGGTCGCTTCCCACAACACTATCGGATTCGACCGCGCGAAATCCCGCCGAGGCCAGCGGTGCCGGCTGCGCCACAGCGCCGGGATATTTAGTCTCACAGGCAGGAATGGCTGTGCTACCTTGGGGGTAGGACCTCGTAAGATTGTCGCGGTGAAGAGATTTTACGGCGATGGTATCCTGAACCGCCGAGACGCGAAGAGGGCTGGGTGGTCGCCGAGGTCGGCGAAGCTTGGATTCCGAAATTCTTTCGGCAAGTGTTACCATAGGAAGCCCATTATCGCCATTGCTTAGGCCGGCTTCAACCACAGGCCCAGCCGTGGGGGGATGTTCACCGCAGGGGACGCGGGGGTACGCAGAGGATGGACGGGGGGCGCTGCGCGAAAGAGGAGCACGGCGGCTGTGGCCGCAGGAGTTAGAATTTGGGAGTTAGGAGTTGGGAGTAAGGGCGGCTACGGATGCGCTAAACGCGGCACGGCCAGTCCCGATTCGTCGGGACGCCGCGGCCAAATAATGGCCGGGCTGGGGGGTTGTGAGGAGCGGTCAGTCCCGATGCGCTGGTCCTCCAGTATCGAGGATTTCGGCATCCATGCCGCGACGGGAGTCAGGAGTCAGGAGACAGGAGACGGGAGACGGCGGCTGTGGCCGCAGGAGTTAGAATTTGGGAGCTAGGAGTTGGGAGTAAGGGCGGCTGCGGATGCGCTAAACGCGGCGCGGCCAGCAGGCTGGCCGGCTTAGAAATTCCTCACGGAATATGTGCCCCCCAGGGAAACAATCCCTGGGCTGGTGCGGGCGCGCCGTTGGGGTTCGCCGCGGATACGGCAGGCGGGAACGCTTGGAGCACAAAACGGGGGTGTCGTCGGCAAAGCCGACATCGCTCGTTAAACATGTCCACGCCGGGTAAACGCGTAAACGCGATTTCCGCCCAAGGTTATATTGATATGCGCCGCCGAATTGGATAAAATTACGAGGCTCTATCCTCTGGAGAGGATGGGCCTGGCCCTGGAGGGGTTTTTGCGTGGTGGGTGCTGGAGCCGAAAATCGGCTCACACGGAGGTTAATACATTGAAGAAACCGAATTTTTCGGCTGGACTTCCAAAGAAGCAAGGACTCTACGATCCGC
>JAJYZF010000058.1 GCA_021800165.1 Planctomycetota bacterium
ACCCTTCAGGCTCCCGTTTATTTTCGGCCCGACCCCGTGCGGAGCCGGCATCGCATACATGAGACCGTGTGATAGATCCGCCGCCCGCACGGAGCCGCCGATCATCAACAATGCCATCAAGCACACGCCCAGTGCCCAAATGACGGAGCTTTGCGCGTGTTCTTTTGGGGAAGAGTATGACATCATAATTTATCCTATACTACCCTAATACATTATATAACGAACCTTATAGTGACTTTAATGCATTATTGAATTTCGTGCAAGTACCTCTGATCTTGGCCACCCTCACTGCCACAATTCGGCGGCAATTTTCCTTATTTTTCGTTTTTGTCACGTTTTCTTGGTGTGGCCTCCATCCAAGTTTTCACAGGGAGAGCAGAGAGGGAGGCGATGGGGGTTTGGGTGGCGCGGGTTTGGGGGCGGATGGCTTGCCCCCAAGGCTCCTGGCGCAAAATGTTTCTCCTCATTGCACGGCAAAATCGGCCGCAGCCCAGTGTTGGCGAGTGTACGCTGCTTTCCGGCCGGGAGCCTTATCCAAGTTCTGGGCGACTTCAATGAACATCCCGCGTGCATGGCTGTTGCCCTGTTTGGTCATCGGGCCGTGGTAGCAATGTTCGGGGGATTGGTGCGTCGAAGCTGTCAAGTCCGGATAACTTGGCGGCGTGGTTGTTATCCTTAGAGCGGTGGATGTTCCCAAAAGCCGCCAGCAAGGTCATGGCCACAGCATAATCCCCCCCCGGACAACGTCATGAGTGACATGGCCCGATCGCATCTGCCGCCATGCCGCGGTATTCTCATCCGCTTTGTCATTATTGTGTTAAATTGCCAGGGCCGTCGCTGGCCGAGGAGGCCGGAACTCTTACAGGGTTCAACCTTTTTCCGTTCTGAAACCCAAGGTAGACTGCTGACGCAGCCAACGCTATGGCTCAATGCATAAGCCGACAGATCTTTTCAATTCTCCCCGGCACGTACTTTGCCCACCTGCGACAACTTGCCGCATTGAATAGCGGTACGCAACCGGCTATACCTTGTATGGAAGCAGCGTTTGAATGCGCGGCGTCAAGATGTTCCCTGCAGGAGTCCATTGAATATGAATGCTTGGCCATCACGATTATTGTCTCTGGCGGCAACCCACGCAGTTGTCCTCCGGCGAGCCATCCGGCTGGGAACATTTCTGTTGCCGCTGGCATCGGGGGCGGTGGCTGGGGCGGGGACGATCCCGGTGGCCCACATCCAATGGATGACGCGCATCGGAGCACCCATTTACAATCCCCCCCGGGTTAGCGGCGGTGTGATTTATTTAGATACGGCTCAGGCCCAGGGGGCCAATGTATTTGCCGTTCAAAACGGCCACATTCTCTGGCGGTTCGCAACCCGGGGTGCCATTGAGATGCCTGTGACTTTAGGCGGATCGCAGGTGTTTGTGGCCTCGGATATCGGCGGAACCCATTTTATGCGGGCCTTGAGCCAGCGGACGGGCCGCCTGGTATGGAATTATCAGCGTGGCCAGCCTGCCGAGTGCATGTGCAGCCACATTATCCACTACGCACATCGGCTGCTGTTCGCCCAAACCGACGGCCACGGCCTTTACGCTTTTTATCCGCGCGGGAATCTACCCACCCATCGATTGTGGGCCTTTGCCGGTGACGGAGCCAAGCTGACCCCACCTGTCGTGGCCAACCAGATGGTACTGGTGGGATCCGGCGACCACTGTTTATACGCCTTGGCCCGGCACACCGGCAAAGTGGTGTGGAAGCAAGCCACCGGTTACGCTTTTGTCGCACAGCCGGCAATCTGGCGTAACATAATCATCGTCGGCAACCGCGGAGGAACGGTGCATGCCTACGCCGTTAACACCGGCACGCCTCTTTGGAGTTTTTCAACCAATGGCCCCATTGATACCGCGGCGGTGCCCTATGGCAACCTGGTTTTTGTCGCGGCTGGGAAAGGTGATCGGGGCGTTTACGCCCTCTCGGCACACACCGGAAAGCAGATATGGTATGCTCCAATGGCTGATTACACTGATTATGCCCCGGCCGTGGTGGACACCACGCTGATCGTCGCTTCGCGCGACGGCGACGCACTTGGCATCAATCCTGTCAACGGTAAGGTACGGTGGAGCACGAAGTTGGGAGGGGTTCCGTTTTCGCCCCCGGTAGTCATGGGACATGCGGTGGTGCTCAAAGTGGGGGATCATCGGTTGGTGAGCCTGTCGGCTCGCACGGGCAGCATCCAATGGGCTTACCACACCCGCGCAGTGATAACCACACCGGTGGTGGAGAGCGGGGCTGCCGGTGCGGGCCTCATGCCCTCCATGCCGGCGATGCCGGGCATGAAAATGCCGGAGCAGCCGAGGCGACTTACCAGCGTATATATTGGCACCAGCTCCGGCAAGCTCTTAGCCTTGGACTAAAATAAAAGCCGGCCACCATTAAGATCGGGCGGCACTTTCATCGAATGGCCGGCAACGGCCCTACGTATCCGCGTGTTTGACTTATAGGTATAACATAGTATAACTTTTGCTCCGCGTAGCGCATGAAACGGACCGTGCGGCCCGTCTGCGAGGCGCAAACACTCTGGAGTCTTCCATGCTTTCCTTACCACAACAGTTGCCCACTTCCACCACGGCCTACGTAAATGTTCGCCCCAGCGCCACGCTGGCTGCCGCCATGGCGATCGGCGTCTTGGCGGGATTGTCCAAGGCAGCGGATACCACCACACCCGCAGTGGTTGATGCACCCGCCGCGGCGACGTCCGCCCCAGCCGCACAACCTGCGCCTTCCGCCGTCCCGGATTATTCCGGCGATCTCACGGGCCATTGGTTGGGCCTGCGACCCAAACTGCAAAAGGGCGGTTTGACCCTCGGCGGCTCGCTGACCACGGATGGTTCATGGAATCTTTCAGGCGGGCTGGCGACGCGGCACTGCGCCTATCGCACACTGCTGACATTGGATGTTAGTTTGGACACCAAAACGCTCTTTAATATTCCGGGTGGAACCATCTTCGCCAGTTATGAGGGCCTCTGGGGACAAAACGGCAACGCCACGCAGGTTGGCTCGCTGCAAGGATTCGACGCCAATGACGCCGCACCATTCAGCGAGCTTTACCAACTGTACTACGATCAAATGTTTGGCCAGATGTTGGAGGTGCGCGCGGGCCGGCAGGACGCCTGCGACTTTTTTGGTGAGCCGCCCGATGCCCAGATGTTCCTGAACCCGTCGCCGACGGCATTTCCCACGATGATTGGCACAGCCTTTTATCCGAACTCGGCACCGGGCATCGTGACGGTATTGAATCCCAGCGGGCCGTTGATCTTTAAATTCGGAGCTTATTATTTCGACCGTTTTCACCCATCGGCATTGGACCAAGCGCTCAACACGCTGGAACCCACCGGCCAACCCGCGGGCACGTTTTTAATTGCGGAAGGAGATTACAACTGGCAGATCAACGGCAATCTGCCGGGAGTGGTCGCACTGGGCGGGACGTGGCGCACGGGCCAGCTTAACACGTTGAGCGGCTCGGTACAGTCGGGTGGCGGAAGTGCTTATGGGTATATCGATCAAACCCTGTGGGCTAATGCCCAGAGCCAGAGTGTCGCGGCGTATGAGATCATCAGTGGAGGCGATGAGCAGGTTGCCAATAACGGCATCGATTTCTCATCGCTGGGCGGATTACTGGTCACCGGCCTGATTCCCAGGCAGTCCGGCGACCAAATTGGTGTGGCGTACAATTGGGCACACATCAGCTCGCAGGCGAATTTACCCAAACCGTATGAACTGAATTTTGAGGGCTTTTACGCCTTTAATGTTGGTCACGGTATTACGCTGCAACCCGATCTGCAATACTTCGTCAACACCGGCGGCGGCATCTACCCCGATGCACTGGTGGCGACGTTGCGGGTGAGTCTGTCGTTTTGATGATGACATCGTCGCATCGAACCCGAAGCGATATGGGTCGTATAGGGTGCCATACGGTGCGGCTACGACTTGACAGCGTAGGTTATACCTCGTATAACTTTCATCGTGTGGCCCGCGGGCGGCGCAGCCCGGTGATCGCGCGTGCGATAACGCCGGATAAGAAACACCGCGGACCCGTCCCGCGGTCAACGGCAAAAGGAGAATCCATCATGGGTACCCTCAGACGTCGTAGAAACTTGTCCGATTTACCTTACCGCACCACCCTAGCGTGGTCCCTGCTGGGCGTGGCGGCGATTCTGGGTTTGGGCATGGCTCAAGCCGCCCAGGCTAAAATCCGGGCTATCGGAGTGGAAAATCAGTACGCCAATGTCATCGCCCAGATCGGCGGCCAATATGTGCAGGTCAGCGCCATTGTCAGCAATCCCAATACCGATCCGCACGTTTTTGAGGCCAGTCCCTCCGTGGCCATGGAGGTAGCCAAGGCCCAGCTTATCGTCCGCAACGGACTCGGCTATGATACTTGGGTAAAAAAGATTCTCACGGCGGATTTTAAGGCGCAGCGGCAGGTCATTGTCGTGCAAGACCTCTTTGGACTTCCGGAAAATACGCCCAACCCGCACCTTTGGTACAAGCCCGGCACCATGCCAAAAGTGGCGGCGGCGATTGCCGCGGCGCTGGGTAAGTTGGACGCCGCTCATCGGCGATATTTCAACACCAACCTCAAAAAATTTGATGCTTCGCTGAAACCCTGGTATGCGGCGATTGCCGCTTTCAAAGCCAAGTTCGGTGGTACGCCCGTGGCCGTCACGGAGCCGGTGGGCGATTACATGCTGGAGGCGACGGGCTGCCAAATCAAAACCCCATGGACGCTGCAAGCGGCCATCATGAATGGTACCGACCCTGCGCCGCAGGATGTGAGCATTCAAAAGCGGCTTTTGCGGCTGCATCTGGTCAAGGTGTTTGTCTATAATCAACAGGTGACGGACCCTCTTACCGCCTCATTCCTGCATCTGGCGGAAAAGTCACACATTCCGGTGGTGGGTGTGTACGAAACCATGCCCAGCGGTTACAGTTATCAGCGCTGGATGATGGCGGAAGTAAAGGCCCTGCGCCTGGCCGTGACGCACGGTATTTCCACCACCGTCCTGAAATAATGGCGAGGGTTGATCTCTGGAATCCTTTCCAGCGTACAGATGAAGAGGTCTTACGCCTGGCCGGAACGTATGGAGAAGTGATAACGATGCATGAAGATACGTCTTCGACGGCTCTAGTCACCATCCCAAGCCACCATGCGGAGGCGAGTTGTGCGTCGGTGCTCGCGGTGGAGGATTTGACCGTGAGCATCGGGGGCCGGTTGCTATTGCAGGGGGTTACCTTTGCGCTGCAACCCGGGCAACTCTGTGGCCTGATTGGAGAAAATGGAGCCGGCAAAACCACTCTGCTGCGCAGCCTGATTGGCGTGCAACCTTCGCCGCACGGGCAGGTAAGCATCAGCGGCCTTGCCCCACGCAAGTCACGCGACCTGGTGGGCTACGTACCACAGAAAATCAATTTTGCCCCGGATTTACCCCTGCGTGTCTACGATTTGGTGCAATTGGGCTGCGACGGTCATCGACTCGGTCCCAGGTGGTTTTCCCGCCGACTCCATCAGCAGGTACAGGCCGCACTGGACGCAGTGGGTGCCCAGGATTTTGCATACCAGCGTATCGGAGAGCTTTCGGGCGGCCAGCAGCAGCGGGCGGTCATTGCCCACGCCTTGGCCCGGCGGCCGCGCTTACTTCTGCTGGATGAACCGCTGGCCAATCTCGACTTTCGTTCGGCCAATGAATTGGCGGGATTGTTGGGGCATTTGACCCGGGTGCATGGCTTGGCGGTACTGGTGACCGCCCATGATATGAACCCGCTGTTGCCGGTGATGGATCATATTGTTTACCTGGCCAAGGGCCGGGCGGCCAGCGGGGGTGTTCGCGAGGTAGTGCAATCGGCCACCTTGAGCAAACTTTATGGTTATCCTGTAGCGGTTATTGAATATGGCGGACGGGTGCTGGTGCTGCCGCACGCCGATGCCCAGATAGGAGAAGATGGCTGCTATCTGATGCCCAATGGGTCCGCCAGCGGGGGTCCGGCGTAAATGTTGACTTGGCTGGCCCATATTTTACATTGGAGTTTTTTGGACAGCGGTTCCGTGCAGACCGCGTTGCTGGTGGGAGGCAGTGCGGCGGTGGTATGTTCCGTCATTGGCGTGTTTACCATCTTGCGCGGCTACGCGTTTGCCGGCCATGCGCTGGGAGACGTCAGCAGCGCCGGCGGATCAGCCTCGTTTTTTCTAGGGATAAGTCCGCTGGTGGGCTTTTTGGGTATTGCCGGGATAGCGGCAGTGAGCCTGGAATTTCTGGGCGTACGCCGGGCCCGTGAGCAGGATGTGGCCACCGGCATTGTGCTGGGAGCCGGCATCGGGCTTTCGGCCCTTTTTCTGTATTTGGATACGACCACCACCAGCACCACCGGCGCGGCGGTGATGGTCATGTTTGGCTCCATGTTTACTTTCCCGGTGAGTCTGCGCGGGCCGGCGGTGCTGACTGCCGCGGTGGCTTTAGCCATGATGGCAATCCTGTACCGTCCGCTGCTTTTGAGCATGGTGGATCCGGAACTGGCCACCACGCGCGGCATTTCCACCAGATGGGTGGGATTGCTGCACCTGGTTACGCTGGCCGCGGCCGTGGCCTTGGCGGCGCTTTCGGTCGGCGCGGTGTTGGCCTCGGCACTGATCATCGGACCGGCCGGAACGGCCGTACGTATCAGCCGCCGCCCGGGCCTGGCGATCTTTCTGGCGGTGGTTCTGGGGCTGGCGGCGGTCTGGGGCGGTATCTGGATGGCGTATGAAAGCTACTACTGGTTTGCGGGCAACGCCTGGCCGGTCAGTTTTTTTGTGGTCACGATCATATTCTTAAGCTACCTGATGAGTGTTCCCTTGCAATACGCGCTTTGGCGGCGCATCGCCAAGCCCGTCCGGATGGCGGCCAACGCCGGAGGCTGAAACGACATGTTCGACACCTTTATGATTCACACTTGGATCGCCTCCACCATCATCGCGGCAACGGCGGGGATTCTGGGGTTTTTCGTGGTATTGCGGCGATCGGCCTTTGCGGCTCACGCCCTGCCCTTGGCAACTTTCCCGGGCGCTGCGGCAGCCCAGCTTCTGGGAATTCAGCCGCTGTGGGGACTCCTGGGCTTCGTCACCATTGCGGTGGTGCTGCTGCACCAACTCCAGAAACTGGGCCGCAAGGATGTCGCAGCCGGATTGGTGCTGGTAACACTTCTGGCGGTGGGGTCGCTGCTGTTGAGCATGACCAATACGTACGCTCCGGCGGTGTTTTCCCTGCTGTTCGGGCAGGTTTTGGGCGTTTCCGCGGCGGATTTATGGCCGGTGGCCGTCATTGCCTCGGTGGTACTCATCGGGGCAATGGGGCTTTACCGTCCTTTGCTGCTGCAATCAGCTTTTCCGGAACTAGCTCTATCGCGTGGTATCAGCGCGGGGGTTATTGATATTCTTTTTCTGGCTTTGCTGGGACTGGTCACAGCCATGGCCATGCCGGTGGTGGGTGCCCTGCTGGTTTTCAGTTTGCTCATTGCGCCGGCCGCAGCAGCCCAGAGCCTCTCGGCCCGCCCCTTGCAGGCCCTGCTGCTGGCCGTAATGTTTTCCATGGGCATGATCTGGCTGGCCATTGCCTTGTCGTTCTGGACCAACTGGCCGATCGGTTTTTTTGTCGGCACCATGGGAGCGTTGCTCTTTACCAGCGCCCGAATGTTCCGGTATATTCGACACCGCTGGTTTTCCACAGGCCTGCCGACGACCATGAAAAACCAGTCTATGAAGTTGATTCCGGCGGCGCAGCCTGGCGAGGCCTGAATCACGACAAGGATCTGCGGCCGGAGTGTGTTCATGATTACCGTCGGCTGTTTTATATTTGAAGACATGACCGCATTGGATATTGTAGGGCCGTATGAGGCCCTTACGGGCCTGCCCAACATCCAGACGATTCTCGTCGCAGCCAGCGCCGAGCCGGTGCGGGCTGAAGGCTCCATGCGTATTGTGCCGGATTGCACCTTCGCTTCGGCCCCAGCATTGGATGTGCTGATTATTCCTGGCGGCTCCGGGATTAACCGCATTATGGAAGATAACCTCTGGATGAACTTTCTCACCGGGCGCGCAGCGGAAGCCCAATGGATAACATCCGTATGCACCGGAGCGTTGGTCCTTGGAGCAGCGGGACTGCTGCGGGGCTACCGGGCCACCACGCATTGGCTGTCATTGGATCTTCTGGTCAAATTCGGCGCGGTTCCCTGTCCGCAGCGCGTCGTGGTGGACCGCAACCGCGTCACCGGTGGGGGCGTGACGGCAGGTATCGACGTGGGTCTGGCTCTGGCGGCCATGATCGTCGGCGAAACGACCGCGCGGGAACGGCAATTGCTGTTGCAATACAATCTCCAGCCGCCCTTTCCGGATAATAACCCGGACAGCGCCGACGCCAATATTGCCCAAGCCGTCCGCGTCGCTCGTTCCGGGATTCAGCAGGCTCGTCTGGAAATAATTGACCGCATCACGAGGCGAGCCGCGGGTACGCACCAAACATGAGAGGACCTCGGTGGGGAAGCACATTTCCCCGGAAATCCGTATGGCCCCAGGCACGGGTACGCTGCGGCAAGCTACTCCACACGAGAAAGCAATACCGTGCGGCTGCGAATACCCGCCTTCACATATATATGCCGGTGGTCGCCCGGCAGACCCAGAGTCATTAATTGCGTGCCGGATAGCCGGAGCAACTCACGCTCCGATGCATCGCTGATAGAATAGGTTGCATTGGGAACCAAGCCGCGCAACGGGTGACACGGCACCTGATGGCCCAAAAGCGAATGGACCACCACCAGCGAATAAATACTTTGAGAACCATCCGGCAGCACCATTTGCCAGGCGCTGGCCCCATGATCGCGCGCGGTAGATAGTCGATGCAACCGGCCTTGTTCGATAATCGGACGAATTTTGCGATAAAAGGCGATGTTGCGGCGATAGGTATCCAATTCTTCCACAGACAGGCGGTCCAAATTCGTGCCAATACCCAGAACGCCCCGCATGGCGGTATCAAATCTGACCTCCAGCTGCAGCACCCGACCCGTCTGGTGATTGTGTTCATGGGTGACCCAACATTCCATCACTCCGGGCGGATAAAATAAGGAAAACCCATCTTGGATGTAAACGCGATCAAGGGCATCGGTATTGTCGCTGGTCCACACCTGTTCCACGCGGCCCAATATACCTAAATCCACCCGCCCTCCCCCACCGGAACACGATTGAATCTCCAGCCGGGGATGCTTTTTACGAAGTTGATCCATGATGCTGTAGACACCCGCGACGTGGCGAAACCAAATTTCCCGGCCGGCCACACTGCCCGGCTCAGTGGCATGGCGATTCATATCCCACTTGAAGAACGTAATATCGTACTCCTGAAGTAAGGCATCGAGCATGGCGTGAACATGGCGGACGACTTCGGGACGACCAAAGTCGAGAATTAATTGATGGCGCAGCTCAGTACGTGGGCGGGTGGGAAAATGCAGCACCCAATCGGGATGGGCCCGATACAGATCGGAATTGGGATTGACCATTTCCGGTTCCACCCAGAGACCGAACCTCATACCCAACTTTTTGACTGCCTCAATCAGAGGATTTAAACCCTCCGGGAAAATGGTCTTGTCCACCACCCAATCGCCCAGGCCGGCATGGTCCGAGCGACGCCCCTTGAACCAACCATCGTCCACACAAAACAGTTCCACCCCAATGGCGGCGGCAATGCTGGCCAGCCGCACCTGGCTTTCAACGGTCATATCAAAATATACCGCTTCCCAACTGTTATAAAGCACCGGACGGGAAGAAGTATGCGCCGGCACCGGCAGAACGTAATCGTGGATGAAGCGGTGCAAGCGGTGGCTTGCACCGCCAAAGCCATCATCAGCCACTCCGAAAACAAATGCCGGGGTGGTATGGGTTTGGCCCGGAGCCAGGTGCAGGGCGAAATCGTCGGTTTCATAGCCGCCGTGGATGCGGATGGGGTCGGTCGGCAGTGCTTCAAAGCGCAGGGACCAGTTGCCGGAGTAGGCCAGTGCGCCAAAATAAGCAGGGCCGCCGGCCGGGGTGGCCAAGCCACGGGGTTGGACGAAAAAAGCAGGGTTGATACTGTGGCCGGTGTTGAGGCCCTGTTGCTTGAGCACCGTTGATCCCTGATGCAGAGATTGGGTAACGGGAATGAATTCCCTGGCCCAGGAACCGGCAGTGTGGGTAAGGTCGTATTCACCCAGAGGCAGATGAATGGTGGCAAACGCCAGCGATTCTATAGCCACGGGCGTCGCGGTGCGGTTTTCCAACTGCACCCAGCGTTCAATGATATCGCACTCCGGCGTCAGACGATAAAACAGACGCACGCAAAAATCAAAGCCAAGGTCTTGCATATCGATGATCAAAGTTTGCCGGAGCGTGGCCTGTTTGCGCGCAGGACGACCATGGGCGGGCGAAAGCCCTGGTGCGGCATCGGTACGAATTTCATGGCCGCGATAGCGCAGGCGCAGATCGCGGATGGGATCAATAGCACCGTCCTGCGCGCAAAGAGGTATCCCGCCGGCCGGAAATGCCGCCTTGAGAGCCACATCGTGATACGAAATGTCGCCAAAGGTTGGAAATTCCCATAAACGGGTTTGATTTTCCCACGAGGAAAAGTCCGCTTCGGGGTACTCATCCAGCCGCGACAACCGCAAGGGCTGGACAGTCGGGTCGGCGGCGGCGAATTTAACGTGCACCAGTTGACCATCGGAAAGTATTCGCATGGCATAAAAAGATCGCTGCATACGGAGCACGAAAAGTTTCTCCTGGGGATCAAAGGTAATAGCTTCGGTCATGGTTTTTTCCTAAAACGTCGCCAACAGAACCACAAAAATCACCAGCCAGACCACATCCAGAAAGTGCCAGTAAATGCCGCAATACCTTACACCCGGATAATAATTGCGTGAATAAACACCCTTGATGGCCCGCCGCAACACCACACCCAACGGAATCAGGCCACCGATTACGTGCAGGGCATGCAAGGCCGTAAACACGTAAAAAGCGGCGATTAACACATGGGTCTGAACCACCGGCGTTAGCCCGGGAGCCAAGCCGCCGGTATTGCGTATTCCGACCCGGGCCATGGCGATATCGGAGAGCTGCAAGCTGTGGAAGATGTCGACCGCGCTGATGGTTTGCAAAATCAAAAATAGCAGGCCAAGACCGAACGTGGCGGCAAGATTCCGAGTCAATTGCGATTCCCGCCCGTGTTGGATCGCGCGCAGCCCCGCGTGCATGGTGACGGAACTGATCAGCAACACCGCCGTGCTTGCCCAGAGCAGATGAGGAAGACGCAGGTGCGCCACCATGGGTGCCTGCGCGCGAATATACAAATAGCCTATTAAGCTCGAGCCAAAGAGAACCGAAAGGGAAAAGACCAGCAGGCCCACCCCCATCGCCCCGGCTCCCGGCACGAATAATATCGGCTGACGCGAAGATCCCGCGGCGGCGTTTAAGGCATGTGGAGGCAAGTCGATGTCGTCTGGCATGTTGTGTTCCGACAACCCATTGGTGCAGCCACCGTGGGCCGCTCCCTTCCCAAGATCAACCTCGCGCGAACCACAACCGGGCTGATTACGGCTTGGCCGTCGGCGCAGCAGCGGTATTCGTCCGCTGCGCCGCCTGCACCATGGCCGGGGCCTGACCTGGAATGAGTTGCGATTTATATTGGAGGGTATCGTGGGCGGAAAACGAGATAAAAATCGCAATAAAAATAATTACCAGAATCAACGCTGTAAGGTAAAAAGGATGGTCATAGCGCAAATGCATGAAATACATCGCGGCAACGATAGCCATAGCCGACGCAATGGTTAAAGATACGACTACACTAAAGCCGTGCAGATGCACCTTATCGAGCACCAGATTCAGCAGCGTCAGGGCACACAAAACAACCCACACCGCCACCAAATTCCGTATTGGTACAATTTTCGAATGGGATGGGGCCACCGGTCCACCACCATGAGCATGTTCTGCGTGATCCGACAAAATGAATTCTCCTTGAGGTTCCAACTGTATCGCCCGCTTAGCGGATCAGATACAGCAAGGGGAACAAAAACATCCAAATCATATCCACCACCCCCCAATACAAGCCGATAAAATCGACCGGCGCGTAATAGCCCGGACCAAATTCATTGCGCAAGGCCCGTACCAGCAGATAGGTCAGCAAAATAATGCCAACAATGACGTGAATGCTGTGCAGCCCGGTCATTAGAAAATAGATGCCAAAAAATATCTGCACATTGTTGGGTTGCGCGGCCACAGCCGTGCCGGATACCACCGATGACTGCGCCAGAGCACGGCCGGCTGGACCAATCGCGGCCGGGGCGATATTGGAATGTGCTACCAAGTACCCCTGCTGGCCCAACTGATGGAGTTGGCTCCAACTGCCGCCGACGGCCTTGGATTTGCTCACCACCACCTGCTGTCGTGGTGCAGTTACGGCCGGGTGATAATTGGTGCCCCACATCAAGTGCTGCTGATATTCTTCAAAATATTCATAGCCGTGGATGGCCAAAAACCCAAAACCTCCGGCGATGGTTAAAAGCAACGCAATAATCAAACCGGTCCGCTTTCCCAATTGGGCACAGCGAATCCCCCAGGCCATGGTAAAACCGCTGGTGACCAGCACCAAGGTACACAAGGCTCCCGAAACCGGATCCAGGTAGCGCGAGGCATAAATAAATATTTGCGGATGCAACATGCGGTAGACGGCGTAGGCGCAAAAAAGGCCACTGAAAAGGAGAAATTCCGTCCCCAAAAACAGCCACATCCCCAACTTACCGGAGTCAAATTGCTGCTGCGGTGTATCGAAATGGTGGGCCAAATGTCGGCCGGCCACTTCTTCCGGGCTGGAAAGCGTCAAGGTAGAGCTGGCGTTTTCACTCATCTTTTCTCACTTATCTGTCTGATCTTCACCATGGACCGTTTGGGCATCATCAAAATGCCGCAGAATTCAGCCGCAAAATCTTCCGGCTGCCCACACCTCAATGCTCAACACCCGCACCCGCCAAAGCCGGCACAGGCTCGACATGTACAAATCCTCCCAAGCGGCCGTCATACTCCATATCGTCATAATGGTATGGCCCCTGGGTTACCACGGGCATCTCCTGGAAATTGCCGGTGGTTGGCGGTGATGCCATCGACCAATCCAGCGTGGACGCACCCCAGGGATTGGCGGCCGCCTTTTTGCCGCGAACCAGCGAATGAATCAGATATCCCGCCATCAGCAAGAACGCCGCCAGTTGAATATAAGCACCCACCGTGGAGGCGATCATGTACGGCTGATATTGGGGCAGATACGTGGCGTAGCGCCGGGGCATTCCTTCGGCACCCACAATAAACTGGGGGAAAAAAGTCAGATTGATACCGATAAACAACATCACGCAGGTGATTCTGCCCAATGTTTCGTTGTACATCCTGCCAAACATCTTCGGCCACCAGTAATGCAGGCCGCCGATGAAGGCAATGATTGTTCCACCCATCATCACATAATGAAAGTGGGCCACCACAAAGTAAGTGTCATGGAGCACCACATTGGTAGCCAAAGCCCCCAGAATAACACCGGTAAACCCACCGATGGTAAAGAGCACAATAAAGGACAGGGCGTAGAGCATCGGGGTGGTTAGCGAAATCGCGCCCTTGTACATGGTGGCCAGCCAATTGAACACCTTGACGGCAGAAGGTACTGCCACAAAGAAGGTCATAAAGCTGAAAATGGCATCCCATTCCGCCGATTGGCCATTGACAAATAAATGATGGCCCCATACAACAAAACCGATCAGGGCAATGGCCAAAGAGCTCATCACAATAAACTTGTAGCCAAAAATGGGCTTGCGACTAAACACGGTGATGATTTCTCCGACGATACCCATCGCCGGCAAAATCATGATGTACACCGCCGGATGTGAATAAAACCAGAAAAAGTCCTGAAACAGCACCGGATCTCCGCCCAGTGCCGGATTGAATATTCCCACTCCCATCACCCGTTCCGCAACCAGAAGGAGCAGGGTTACGCCCAGGACCGGCGTGGCCGCGACCTGGATAATGGATGTGGCATACGAAGCCCAAACAAACACCGGCATCCGGAACCACTTCATTCCAGGGGCCCGCAGTTTGTGAATGGTGACGATAAAGTTAAGCCCGGTGAGAATGGAACTAAAGCCCAGCAGAAAAATACCCAAGACCATCCAAACCACATAGGTTTCAGTTTGAATGCTGAAAGGAGTATAAAAAGTCCAACCGGTATCTACCGCGCCCAGCAGCGTTGAAACCACCGCCATAATAGCGCCGGTCACATACAGGTAATAACTTAATAGATTCAGACGCGGAAATGCCACATCTTTGGCTCCGATCATCAATGGCAACACGAAATTACCTAAGGCCCCCGGCGGAATGGGAACCAATACCATAAAAACCATGATGATGCCATGGAGCGTAAATACCTGATTGTAGTGTTTATACGCCTCATAACTGCCATGAAAAATTAACCCATTGGGCACCAGCAATTGGGTGCGTATGACCATGGCCAACATGCCGCCGATGAAAAACATCGTCAGCCCCGATATCAAATACATCAGGCCGATACGCTTATGGTCCAGTGTAAAGAGCCAAGACTTAATGCCCTTACCCTGATTGAGATAATTTCCACCAATCGGGGCATGTTCCCCGGCGTGTTCGCCGATTTCCGCTGTGGTCATGTCATGGTCCTTATCTTACAAGTCATCCCGTCCATCGTAAACACCGCTTATTTTTTTGTTCCCCCGCCGGGCGGCCAGCTCGCTTTATTCGCATGGTCGCTAAGCGAATTCAGGTACCAGATTATAGCCTTTAGTTTCTTCTCGTGTGGATGCTTCGCTCCGGAAAGCATGGATCCATAAGTACCGGGCATCACCCCGGCGGTAGCACCCTTCACCAGCAGCGTTCCAGGGTGCAGAATCATTTCCCGCAGGTACTTGTAATCGGCCGTCACCACCTTGCCATTGGTCAGGGTGACGGAAGACCCGGCTAAGTCCTTCCATGTCGGTCCAACCCCCGGAGCGCCAGTTACAGAATGGCACCCGGTACAACCAAACGTCTGCACCAAGACCTTGCCCTTAGCGGCAAGCGGCAGCGCCGCCGCCGGCAGGCCTGAGGCCTTGGCTGGTGTGGATTTTGGCTTGGCCGACGGCTGGACCGTGGTGGATGATTTTCTCAATTCGGGAGGCAGGGACTGCTGATTGGCGTATTTGCTCTGGGAATTGATATAGGCAATCAGCGCATCGAGCGCCCGACCATTGGGCGAGATTTTCTGGAGCTGGGCCGCGAAAGTATTGGGCATGATGCCACGGGGATAGCCACGCACTTTTAAATGACCGGGATGCAGGATGGCGCTTTTCAGGTATTGATAATCCGCCACCACAACTTGGCCGTTGGTGTCGTGCACTTTGGAACCGGCCAGATTTTTCCAAGTCGGCCCGACGCCGCCGGGAGCGCCGGTCATGTTGTGGCAGGCTATGCAACCCAACGTAATATGCAGCTTTCGTCCCACCGCTGCCAAGGATAATGTTTTACCATTTTGTTTCCATATATCCGCAATTGCATGAACGCTCTTTTTAAATTGCGCAAAGGGTTCCACAATCACCCGTGCACGCATTTTGGAATGGCCGGAGCCGCAATATTCCGCGCATTGCAACCACATCCGAGCAGGCTTTTTGGCCTCAATCCAGACCGTCATCACCCGTCCCGGCACCACATCTTTTTGAATACTTAACCGCGGTATCCAAAATCCATGGAGAACATCTGAAGAAGTCATGTCCAAACGCACAGGTCGGCCCGCCGGCAAATAGAGTTTGTCACTGATGCCCCCATTGGGATAAACGAACGTCCAGCTCCATTGCTTGGCCTGCACATCAATTTTATACGCACCGGAAGGCGGCGTATCCATATTCAGGTAGTATTTGAACCCCAGCACGAACATGATCATCAGCAAAATCAGCGGAATAATCGACCAGGTAAGCTCCAGCGCGGTATTGTGGGTGTGGCCATGATCCCCTACCTGATTTTTGGTTTTGGCATGATAGCGAATGCTGAAAAAAACCATCAGCACCACAATCAGCACGGTGAAAAATACCGCCACCCCCAAAATGAAATCCCACAAAAACTGCACGTCCGGCCCCGTCACGGCATCGGAATGCGGCAAACCCCACGCCGCCAGTATGCCCGGCAATTTCAGGGTCGTCATCTGAATGATATTGGTTGCGCCTGGCGCAAAATTGAAACTCAAGTTGAAGCTCCCGGTGAACTGTTCTTTCCGCGGCGTTTTCGATCCCAATAAAACAAAAATCCAAACATCGTGCCCAGCGCTACCACCACCAGCACGCCGGAGAGCGTCATCACCCGCACCGCAATGGCCGCATAGCGCCCGGTAACAGGATTAAATGAGCAGCACAACAGCAATACCTGATCAAAAGCCGTGCCAAGCGTATGATCTCCGGCCTGTACCAGGCTTAATTTCAGTGTCGTGGGATGATAGCTGATCCCATAGAGATACTGCGAAACCCGACCGCCCGGCGTGAGTACAAATATGGCCGCCGGATGGTCATAGCGTTGCAACTGCTTGAACCACACATAGTGGAAACCCACGGCCGCGGTAACTGCCTTGATGGCCGATTCCCGGCCCGTGAGAAAGTGCCAATGCTTAATCGCTGCAGCACTGTGCAACATGGTGCCATATTCAAGTTTTTTCTCTGCCGCCATCTTAGGCGTATCATGAGGATCAAAACTGATGGTGACCACATCATAATCAGACCCAGCGACCAGCGGCATTTTGTTCATGGCCTTGGCCACGCCATCCATGACAAACGGACATACTCCCGGACATTCAAAATAGATGAAATTCAAGATAACCGGCCGGCCAGATTTAAAATATCGCTTCAATGACACCAGTTTTCCGCGGGAGTTGCGAAAGGTCAGGTTCAACGGCACTTTTGCCCCAATGTGCTGGGTAATGCCCGCCACCAGATCTTCATGTTGGTCATGGGCCGCATTTTGAAAACCGCCGAGGTAATTTTGTGCCTGCACCTGGGAACTCATTAACAGGCAAATAAAGAGCACCAATGGCACAAACGCGTGATAGAGAATCCGCCCAATCGGAAACCGATTTGGGTTTGATCCTGAATTGTGCGTGCCAACCATGACCTATTTCCTGATAACCGGCGTTTCTAACTCATCAACAAACTCAACCTACCGCAGCCCCGCCATCGACGGTCCCCTAAGCTACAGGCCTCTTAAATAGTGTACGAAATTTACCCAACCAACCCAAACGGACCCGCCGGTTCTCCGGCCAATTCGCCATATCCCGGGTCTATTTATTGGGGACCGGGGGCTGGGTAGCCTTGGAGCTTTTGTTGCTTAGCGTATTGATGTACCAGATCAAAGCGTTAAGCGGCGTTTCGTGGGGATGCTTTTTGCCCGCCAGCTTTTTGTAATAGTCCGGCATCACACCAGCGGGAAAACCTTTAATTAACATTTTTCCGGGATGTAAAATCATGATCCGCAGGAATTTATAATCAACCATGACCGTCTTGCCGGTAGTCAGATGCTCTGGATAGCCCGCCAGATTTTTCCACGTCGGTCCCACCAGGGGGTGGCCGTTGGTGGTATGGCAGCCCAAGCAACCCAACGATGTCGCCAGCTTTTTGCCCATCACACTTAGCGGCTCCGCTTTGGCTTTGGCGGGGGTGGTGGCCATCTTCACCGTCTTGTGTTTCACCGCAATGAGTGGTGAAGGACTGCCGGGATTGGCCTGATGGACCACTTCATCCATCGCCAACTCAATGCCCATGGTGGCGGTGCCACGCTTTTGGTTGACCCAATGGGCGGCAAGGTCGGCTTTCTGACGCTGAATAATCGCCTGGCTCTGGTTGACGGCCAGTGCGGCCTTTTGCAGGGTCAACGCATTTTTCTCCCGATGGAAATAAGCCATCACGCCAATGACAAAAACAATCACCAACAGCGAGGAAAACAGCATGGTCAGTAGAATGGTGGCGATGTTGGTGTCGTCCCGCACGCCTTCCGGCAAGGGGTGATTGACTCCGGTATGATTTTTAGTTGGATCCGACATCGGTGCAAACTCCTTATATTAACGGTCAATAATTTTCAAACGCCAGCGATGCCGCCAACTTGGGATCTTTCAGCGGCATGAGCGCTCGGTCACGCAGGAAGTATAGCGCGGAGGCCACAAAAATTCCGCCCAGGCCCACTACGCACAAAATATCAATTTCAATGGCCGTGGCCCGCAGCGGCAGCCAGACAATGCCATGCGCCGGCCCCAGAAGCTTATAAGGATCGTGCGGACTGATGTAGCCGGTTTTTGCCTCGCGATTGTTAATCCACAACGTTGGGGCAATTAGCCAATAAAAGTCCAGCCACTCGGCCGCCAGCAACCACACGCACCAGAAAGCCAGTAACGACCGGTTGCGCTTGACGCGCCGCGACATCATGGCAAAACCAGGAATAATCAGATGCACAAAAAGCAGAACCAGCGTGATAATCCACCATGGGCCGAGCATCCGTGCCACATAAAAGGATGTTTCCCACGGAAGATTGCCATACCAGGTAAGCAGATATTGGGAAAAAGCCAAATACGCCCAGATGAGATTCCAGGCATAAAGCCACTTGCCCATATCGTGATAATGCTCGGTGGTAATGGCATGTTCCAGCCGCCCGTTATCCTGCAGCCAGATGGTTAGAAGTGGAATAGCCGCCATGGCCATCACCATCACCGCCGCGAAAAAATACCCGCCCGCCAAGTAGCTGTACCACTTGGGATCCAACGACATGATAAAGTCAATCCCCACAAAGTTGATAATCCAGAACATCATCACCAGGCCCCAGCGGCTGTTTTTATACATCGCCTGTAACGGCTTGATGGAACCGGTCCGATCCTGCTCAATACTTTTGCTGCGCAGATAAAAAGCCATTCCGGTAAGCGCCACAAAATAAATGAACACACGCACCAGAAAAAACGGCTCGTTAAGAAAGGATAGCTTGCGGGCCAGCAGAGGATCGGAGTGCATATACGCCAAATGATTCCAGATATAAAGCTCATGCAAGCCAAACAGAATGGGCACGGATAACAAGGCCACGACTACGATGTTGCACGCCAGAGCTTCCACCAGTTTGCGGATGACCACACTCCAATAAACCCGAAACGCGTGGTGAATCATCAAGAAATAGAGGCTGCCCGCGGCGATGCCAAAAAGACAACACCAGGCAATCAGATAGCCAAACAAAAAGGTTTGCATGTTGTCATGCACCGATACGCCCAAAAACACCGCCACCGCCAAGGCCGCCAATCCCACCATCAGCGACACGGAAAACGCCCGCGAACCAAACGGTTCCAGGTGTACCTGCCGATCCGAAAAAATACTGGATTCCTGCGACACGTTGTTCTCCATTAATGTTTGCCGCCGGGGGCCAGCGATGCCCGCACGTTCACCGGCAGCCGGGCCGCCGAGATCGTCTTGCCACTAAGTCCCAAGGCCCGCACATAGGCCACAATGGCCCAACGATCCACCACGGGAATCTGGTCTTCATAGGCTGGCATCCCGGCGACGCCGTTGACGATGATGCTGTAGATGCCGCCATCCGGAAGAAAGGTTACCGCCGGACTGGTCAGGTCGGTCGGCCTAACCCAGGTACCTGCATCCGGGGAGCCTGCCTGCCGCAATTTATGTACCCATTGATTGACCAGCCCATTGCCACGACCATTGGCCCCGTGACATGGCATGCAGAAAATATCAAACTGCTGTTGTCCACGATGCACCAAGGCTTTGGTAACAGGAATTGGAATGTGGGTGATAAACCGGCCCTGCCCGCCGCTGAGCACCTGGCCGAGCAGTACACGTTCGTACTTGAGCCTGGTGCTTAGCACCACATGATCAAGCTTCCAGTTGTTGGGGGTCAGTCGCATCTGGGCTTCATTGTTGTAGATAAAATCCTGCCGGGCCAGCGTGCCGGGAATATGGGGACGCATGGCCCGGCCATCGGCAAAGAATTTGCTTGGCCGCTGGGGTTTGCGGTAGGCCATTTTGTCCATCCCCAGCATGATATGAAACCGCGGAGTGGCGGAATGTTCGTTTCGCCGCAGCGCAATAACGGCCAGCGGTATCAGCGCGGCAAGTATGAGACTTCCAATAATCAAAACCCGGTTCACCATGGTTTAGTCCTTCACCTCGTCCAAGGCCACTGCACCAAGGCTTTCCAAAAGTTGCCGCGTGCCAATGACATCAAAACGCGGATCGGCCGCCTCAATGACTAAAAACAACCCGTCATCGGTGGCGCGCTTGAATCGCTTGACGGTAAACAGCGGATGATACAATTTGGGCAAGCCACAAAGCAGGGAAAAGCCGACCACTGTCGAAAAGACACCAAAAAGAATAAACAGCGGAAACGCGACTGGAACATTGGCGGGCAACCCCCAATACGGTTTACCCGAAAAATTCAAGGGATAGGCAATGCCGTTCACCAGCAACGGCAACACCAACCCAATGAAAACTCCGGTCAAGGCCCCGCCCAACGACAGCCACGGAAGGATGGTGGGCTTGATTTTCATCACCTTATCCAAACCATGCACAGGAAACGGCGTATGACAGTCCCAACAGGTGTAACCTTCGGCCTGCACACGCCTGGCTGCGACCAACAGCGAATCTACGTTCGGATATTCAGCCATCAGACCGAAAAGCTCCGGTGCCTCTGTATTCTGGACTACGATCGCGTTTTCACTCATATACATTCACCCGTCCGCAACCGCGGATCAATGGCCCTCCAACTGTGGAGCTGCGCCACCCGCATGATCCCCTTGATGACTCGGTATGCCCTGCGGCACCACCGCCTTCACTTCGGACATGGCCACCATCGGCAAAAACCGGCAAAACAGCAGGAAGAGCGTGAAAAACAACCCAAAACTACCCGCCAACGTACAAAAATCCACCCAGGTTGGAAAGAACATGTGCCAGGATGACGGTAAAAAATCTCTATGCAGCGATATAATAATGATCACAAATCGCTCCATCCACATGCCCAGATTACAGAAGATACCGATGGCCACGCAAATCCAGGGGTTGGTTCTGGCCCATTGAAACCAGAAGACTTGGGGAAACACGCCATTAAAAAACAAGATGCCCCAACCTAACCACCAATACGGGCCGAACAGCCGGTTTAGATAGGGCAACTGCTCATACCCGCTGCCGCTGTAATAGGCGATGAAAAATTCAATTACATAAATGTACAACATGATCGAACTGAAGAGCAAGGCAATTTTCGCCAGATTATCAATATGCCGCTTGGTAATAAAATCTTTGAGGCCAAAGAGATAACGAGCTGGAATCGCCAAACCCAGCACGGTACAAAACCCGCTGAATAAGGCCCCGGCCGTGAAATAGGGTGGAAAAATCGCTTCGTGCCAACCGGGTATCTGGCCTACCGCAAAATCGGTACTTACTGTGGAACTGACGCCCAGCACCAATCCAGTACACAAGACCGCCAGCAACATATTCGCCCGCTCATAAATATGCCAATGACGGGCGGAGCCACGCCAGCCCAAACACAGAATTCCGTAAATGGTATGGCGGATGCGCGACGTGGATCGATCACGAAAGGCAGCCAAATCCGGAATCATCCCGGTATGCCAGAACAGGCCGGATACCGTCGCATAGGTGCCTACAGCGCAGGCATCCCATAACAGCGGGCTGAAAAAATTGGGCCAATCACCCATGATATTGGGATACGGTATCAACCAATACGCCTGCCACGGCCGCCCCACGTGAATCGCGGGAAACAAGCCCGCACAGGCCACCGCAAAAACCGTCGTGGCCTCGGCAAAGCGATTGATACCCGTGCGCCACTTCTGTCGGAATACCAGGAGAATGGCCGAAATCATGGTTCCCGCGTGGGCGATACCCACCCAAAACACAAAGTTGATAATCGGGAAACCCCAACCCACTGTGTTGTTGTTCCCCCACAGGCCGACTCCGGTGAAAAGTTCATAGAGAACCATCACGCCCAGCAAACCCACCAGCGAAAGTGATATAGCCAGCGCTACGTACCACGTTTTGGGCGCACGCCGGGCCTCGGCCACCCCGCAAATGGTTTCCGTAATGCGATGCAAGCTCGCATCACCGGTCACCAGCGGCGTTTCTCCCTCAATGCGATCGAACGAATTATCGAACTCGCGATTGATATCCTGATCTAGTGGTATACTGGTCATAATTCACATTCCATTATTTCGCCCGGCCACACGGCAGCGCAAACCACCCGACCCTCGCCAAGCCCTTTTACTGAGTTCCCAGCGGCGTATAGGTCACTTCCGCCAAGGCCGGATTGGGATTGGATATCTTCGGCAGATATCGCGTCCGCGGCAAGGTTCCCAGTTCCTGATCTAAAAGTCCATAGCAGCGCTGCTGGCCAAACAAGATAGCCACGCGGCTCTTGGCATCCCGGATATTGCCAAATACCAACGCCTGCGTCGGACATGCCTGGGCACACGCCGGCGTAATTTCCCCATCACGAATCCGCCGATTGCCATCCCGCTCCGCCGTGACCCGGCCGATCTCAATACGCTGTACACAATACGTGCATTTTTCCATTACCCCACGCATGCGGATGGAAACCTGCGGATTTTTCTGCAATGCCTCCAGATCATTCATCGGAGCTCGCAGGAGGTTCGGTTCGTAGAGATTTTTGAGAGTGCCGGCGTTGTAATCAAAGTAGTTAAACCGGCGAACTTTATACGGGCAGTTGTTCATGCAATAGCGCGTGCCAATGCACCGGTTGTAGGTCATGGTATTGAGTCCATCCGGAGCGGTGGAAGTGGCACCCACCGGGCATACCGCTTCACAGGGAGCATTCTCACACTGCATGCACATCACCGGCTGATTCACGGAGGCCGGCTGTCCGCTATCGGTGCCGCGAAAATACCGGTCAATGCGTATCCATTGCATCTCACGCCCCATAAACACCTGATGTTTGCCCACCACCGGAATATTGTTTTCCGCCTGGCAGGCAATCACACACGCCGAGCAGCCGGTGCAGGCGGTTAAATCCACCGCCATGCCCCACTGGTACCCCGTGTCAAAACGATGGGCTTCCCATAGCGGAACCACCGTCTTTTTCTTATGGCCCAGGGAAGGGTCTTTCCGCAACCGGTCAAACGTGGCTTCACGAATCAATTCCGGAGCACGCGTGGCGATAGCCTCCTGACCGACCACCGACATGACAAAATGATCCTGTGTGGTCGCCAGGGTGTACTCTTCATTGAGCACCTCTACACGGGCACCGGATTCAAAATTGAGGGCCGCGGCGGTCCGCATCTTGTATACATCAAATCCCACCCCATCGCCCACACTGCCGGCTTTGGTGCGGCCATAACCCAAGGCCATCGCAATGGAATTTTCCGCCTGCCCCGGCATGATATATGCGGGAATCTTCAACGTCCGTCCGCCTGCAGTCACTTGAAGCATCTTGCATTTGTGCGGATCAATGCCCAGCTTTTCCGCCGTTACCGGATTCACCAGCGCCACATTATCCCAAGTCAGGCGCGTCATAGGACCGGGCAATTCCTGCAGCCAGCCGTTGTTGGCAAAACGACCGTCATAAACCTTGCTGTCTGGAATATAAACAAGTTCTAAATTTTCCAGGCTCAGTGGCGTACCGGCTTGAGCGAGTAATTTGCTTAAA